>DATHFL010000125.1:0-5942 GCA_035318125.1 Solirubrobacterales bacterium
TGGGGTCGCCGAAGAGGCCGCCGAGGACGATTTCCGCCCGCGGATCGGCCTGGTTGGCCGCCCGCCGCGCGATCGCCAGCAGGCGCGCGTAGCGCGTCGGCGAGGCGGGCCGGGTGAAGTAGAAGAAGTTCTCCTCGTTCCAGATCTGCCAGGCGCGGATCGGTACCCGCGGCAACGGATGGTCCGCCCAGAAGCTGCCGTTGCGGCCGTAGCGCGCGACCGCCGCGGCGACGAAGGCTTCCCAGGCGCGGCGCTGCCTGGCGCTGTCGACCGGCAGCGTCCGCCAGTCGCCGGCGAGCCAGCGCGGCGTCTGGATCAGGAACGGCAGCACTTCGAGCCGCTGTTCGGCGGCCAGAGCGACGGTGCGGTCGAAGCTGCTCCAGTCGTAGCCGCCCTGAGCGGAGGGCTGAATGACTTTCCAGCTCAGCATCGCCCGGATCGTCTCCACGCCCCCGGCCCGCATCCGCGCCGTGTCGCGCCGGTCGAGCGTCGTCTGCGGCGCGATCCCGAAGAACCCGCGCGGCAGCGCCTGCGCAGCGCTCGGCGCCAGCAGCAAGAGGGCGATCAGAAGCAGGGAAATGAGCGTGGTCCGTCGCATCCCTGCCGGAACAACTCGCCGGCCGCTAAGTCGCGGCGCCTACAGGCTGCCGGCCTCAGCCACCCAGACGCTCTCGAAGCTGAGTCGGGTGTGCTCGGCAATCAGGTCGTAGTCGCGGTCGTAGTGGAGGACTCCGCCCCCGACCTGACTGGCGCAGGCGGCGATCACCAGGTCGTTCGGCGACAGGCGATGGTGGCCGACATCTGCAAGCTCTCGTTGCGCCATCTGGGCCGTACGTTCAACCGCCGGGTCGATCCGAACATGGGGAAGCTGCGCCAGACGAGACACGATCAGACGGTGATCTTCGGCGGCTCGCGCGGAATATCCGGCCTCCAGCAAGAAGGGCAGGCACGTCGCCAATCGACCCTCCTCGATCCATTGGAGGACAGCCTCCTGCCTTACCTCCGGTACGCCGCCCGTCAGCAATCGTGACCAGGCCGAGTGATCGAGCAGCAGCAACCTACTCGCCGTCGTAGTTGGCTTCCAGGCCCAGGTGCTTGACCTCTTCGGCCGCCTCGAGGTCGACCTTCGGTCCATTGCCCGACCGAATCCACTCGGCGATCTCTTCGCGTGCCCGGCGTGCCGGCTCACTCTGAGCCCTCAGCTCCCGGATCTTGTCTTCAGCCCCACGGATGACCAAGTCCGGGAGCTCGACCTTCTCTCCCCCCTGCAAGCGACGCAATTCGTCCAGCGCCGCCTTCACGGGCTCGGTCTCGGTGATCATGTGGCGAGGTCGGGTGGTGGGCACGGCGTAAGTGTAGCACCGTGCAACACCGTGATGGCTACGACGCCGGCATCAACTCCAGCTCCGACCACGGGCCCTCGCCGCACATCGGCTGCGTCCGGCCCTCCAGCCAGTCGACCTGGAGGTCGTCGTAATGGGGGCTGGCGGGGTGGCCGGACTGGCCGGTGAAGGTCTGCCAGCGGGAGCGGTCGGGGTCGGTCGGGTCGGCGACCATCCGCCAGCTCGGCGCCCAGACCGCGTTGTAGGGGTCATTGGGGTCGTAGGCGATCTGGCTGACGGTCTCCTGGGCGCCGCCGGCGCGGAGGCGGCGGTTGAGCAGGCGGTCGAAGAGGGGGTTGGCGTCGCCGAGCGGGTGCGGGAACTTCATCTCGTGGACGCGGCCCCAGCGCCAGCCGTCGGGGTCGGGGCCGAAGCGGTCGCCGAGGTCGTCGAGCGCCCCGGCCAGGGCCTCCAGCACGAGGTCGTCCCAGGGGCGGCCGATCAGCTCCTCGTCGGCTTCCTCCCAGAGGGCCATCAGGTGCGAGTGCCAGCGCCAGGGCGAGGTGCTGTGGGCGGTGAAGCCGTTGTCGTTGCGGTCGAGCCAGCGCTCGCAGAGGTCGCGGTCGCCGATCGCCGCCCGGGAGACCTCGCGCGCCAGACGCAGCAGGAAGGCCTGGTAGATGGTGCCGGCGATCGTCTCGCGGTCGAGCCGCCCGTCCCAGCTGCGCAGCCGCTCGATCGCGCTGCGCTCGCGCTGGCCGCGCGGGTGCAGGCGCGAAAGCCGCCGCGCCGCCTCCAGCCCCGGCAGCGAGAGGTCGTCGTTCTGGATCGCCTCGAAGCTCTCGAGGTCGTGCTTCTCGGTCTCCTCGATCATCTGCTCGATCCGCTTGGCGCGGAAGCCGTCGAGCCAGTCGCTGGTGATGTGGTGCGGGTAGGAGTCGCCGACGATCCGGTTGTTGGCGGTGACGAGGAAGCCGCTCTCGGGGTCGACGGACTCCGGCAGCTCCTCGTAGGGCACCGTCCCCTCCCACTCGAACTCGCCGGTCCAGCCCGGCTTCGGCAGGTCGGGACAGCCGCTGCGCCGCCGCGGCAGGCGGCCGATCAGCTTGTAGCCGATCGAGCCGTGGCGGTCGGCCCAGATCAGGTTCGAGGCGGGCGAGGTGTGGCCCGCGAGCTTCGCCACCAGTTCGGGCCCGGAGCCGATCTCGAGCATCTCGAACATGCCGGCGAAGGCGGTCGCTTCGGAGAGCGTCTGCCAGGCGAGCGCCAGCGGCTCCCCCTCGTCGGCGCCGAGCGCCTCGTTGACGATCGGGCCGTGGTGGGTGCTCCGCACCTCCAGCTCGACTGGCTCGCGGCCCTTGACGGCGATCTCCTCGCGCACGATCTCCAGCGGCCGCCACTCGTCCTCGAAGAGGTAGCGGTCGCCCTCGATCCGCTCGACGAAGAGGTCCTGGACGTCGGCCATGACGTTGGTGAAGGTCCAGCAGACGTCGTTGTTCTGGCCCATGTAGACGCCGGGCATCCCCGGCATCGAGGCGCCGCGGACGAAGCGCTCGCCCTGGCGCAGCCCGACCTCGTACCAGATGCCCGGCATGCTCGGGGGCAGGTGCGGGTCGCCGGCGATCAGCGGCGCCCCGGTCGCCGAGCGCTCGCCGCTGACCGCCCAGTTGTTGGAGCCCGAGGCCTCGGCGGCGAGGCCGATCGAGCGGCGCACGGCGTCGATCTGCTCGACCATCGGCATCCCTTCGCCGCTGAACGGCGTCTGGTCGACGACCGGGTTTCCGGCCGGGTAGACCGGGTCGAGGCGGGCGGTCAGCTCCGGGCCGAGCTCGCGCAGCATGTCGGCGCGCAGCAACTCCCGCTCCCAGTTGGTCGAGAGACCGAAGGCGAGCAGCTTGCCGAGGCTGAGGATGTCGACTGGCCGCCACGGCTCGAAGCGCTGGCGCAGGACCTGCAGCTCGAAGGGAAGGGCGCGCGCGTCGGCGGCCGCCCGGTTGACGCCGGCGCAGAAGCGCTCCAGCTCGGCGCGCAGCCGCGGGTCGAGCTCGGCCTCCTCGCGCTCGGCGATCCGCCTGATCCCCAGCGTCCGCATCAGCCGGTCGACCGGCAGCCCCTCCTCGCCGGCCATCTCCGAGATCCGCCCTTCGACGACGCGCCGGTAGAAGTCCATCTGCCAGAGCCGGTCCTGCGCGTGGCAGTAGCCCTGGGCGAAGTAGAGGTCCTCACGACGCTCGGCCTCGATGTGGGGGACGCCCCAGCGATCGCGGCGCACCTGCACCCGCCCGCGCAGCCCGTCGACCTCGATCGTGCCGCTGACCTGCGGCAGCGGCCGCCGCGCCAGCCGGTGCCAGAGCACCGCCGCGCCGGAGGCAGCCAGGCCCGACCCGACCGCTCCTGCCAAAAGTCCAACCCGCGCCGCCCGCTTCATTTGGTCAGGGTACTGGCTAGTCAGCCAGTTTGCTGATCAGGCCTCCAGGTCCTCCGGTAGGCGCCCCTCGGCCTCGAGCTTTTCGAGGTGGGCCTCCATCGCCATCGCCGCCATCGGCAGGAGCTCGATCGGGATGTCGTCCCAGACGGTGGCGAGGAGCTGGGCGCGGGAGCGCTCTCCGGCGGCTAGCGCGTCCAGCAGGCGGCGCTCGCGCATCGCCCGGTGCTCGACGTATTCGGCGAGCTTGGCGGCGGGGTCGGTGATCCAGGGGCCGTGGCCGGGGGCGATCAGGTCGATCGCCTCCGCCTGCAGCAGGGCGAGCGAGTCCATGTAGGCGGCCATCGCGTTGCCACCGGGAGGGACGATCGTCGAACCGAGGCCGAGGACGAGGTCGCCGCTGAAGCAGACGCCGGTTTCGCTGAGGAAGCAGACGTGGTCCTCGGCGTGGCCCGGGGTCGCGAGGACGCGGAGGCCGAGGTGGGCCTCGCCGTGCTCGGGCAGGACCACGTCCGCCTCCAGCTGGTCGGCGCCGGCGGTGTGGTCGCCGTGGGAGTGGGTGAGGAGGACGAGGCCGATCCCGCCCCGCTCCCCGGCCGCGGCGCGGATCGCCTCCAGGTGGGCGGGCGAGTCGTCCCCCGGGTCGATCACCACGCAGGGGTCGGAGCCGAAGAGGTAGGTGTTGGTCCCTTCCAGGGTCATCGGCCCCGGGTTGGGGGCGACGATCTTCAGGACCTCGGGATGACCGGGCGCCTCGTTCATGGTGACTGGCGAATTGTCCTCCCTATAGGAGGGTTAACTCACCAACCGTCAGTTGGAGGCGGCCTCGACCTCTTTGGCGATCGCCTCGCGCGCGTCCTTCGGCTCGAGCACGACCAGGTCGCCGGCGCCGCGGAGGATCTCCCGCACCAGCCAGGGCTTGCCCGCGTAGGGCAGCTCGACGACGACGGCTCCGTCGGCCAGCTCCTCGACCACGGTGCGCTCCTCGCGCAGCCAGCGCGCCCGCTCCGGCGAGACCCAAACCCGGGCGACCTCGGCGGTCGGCACCTCGCCGTGGGTCATCCAGCCCTCGACCCCGGCGAACTCCTCGACTTCGGGCCGCGGCTCGAAGGTCTCCTCGGAGAGCCGCGCCTCCTTGACCCGGTCGAGCTTGAAGTGGCGGACGCCCTCTTTGGTCAGGTCGTAGCACTCGACGTACCAGCCCTCTTTGCCGTTCTCGAGGCGATAGGGCTCGACCCGGCGCTCGGTGAACTGGTCCTCGTTCTCCTTGTAGTAGCTGAGCTCAAGCACGCGGCTCTCGGCGATCGCCTGGTTGACGAGACGGGCGATCTCGGCGTCGCCGCCGCCGGCCGGGGCGATCTCCAGGCCCTCCTGGGACGGATCGTGGCCAAGCGCCTTGACGATTTTGCGGCGGGCGCTCTGCAGGTCGCTCTGCGGCAGGTGGTCGCCGAAGAGGTCGATCGCCGCCACCAGCGCCTTCGCCTCCAGCGGCAGCAGTCGCGCCGGGCGGGCGAAATTGTCGCCGTAGGGCTGCGAGTCGACCTCGATCTCGTCGCCGAGGATTTCCGCGTAGAGGACGTAGGTGCCGCCGCCGAAGTTGACGACGTTGAGTAGCTCGACGTCCTCGCGCAGCTCCTCCTTGGTCAGCTCCAGCCGGTGACAGAGGTCCGCGACCTGGAGGCGCTCGTCCTTTTTCGCCGCTTCGATCAGCAGGCCGGCGAGGGTGACGAGGCGGGCGAAGCGCTCGGGCCGGATCGCCGCCTCGCCGCGGCCGTTGGAGCGGCCGCGCTGCTTAGGCTCCTCGTCGAGCGGGCGGTCGACGACGTCGGCGGGGCGGAAGCCGTTGACGTGGCGCTCGAGCAGCAGCGAGCGCCGCTTCCCGGCCTCCTCGCGCAGCTCCTCGGGACCCAGGACCTCGGCGTTCTGGCGCCAGCGCAGCACCCAGGCGATCAGCTCCCGCTCGGAGGCGTAGGCGGTCTCGAAGACGCGGCCCTTGCCGGGAGCGCCGTCGGACTTCTTCGCGTTGCGGAGCTCGCCGTAGGCGCCGTAGTCGCGCTCGATCAGCCAGGCGATCCGCTCGCGGACGAAGATCTTCGCCGTCCCCTTCGTCTCCCCCAGCTGCCAGTCGGCGCGGCTGCCGTAGTCGCGGCGGTCGAAGTCCTCCGGCGGCGAGAAGTCGTGCTCGGCCTTGGAGG
>DATHFL010000126.1:0-2893 GCA_035318125.1 Solirubrobacterales bacterium
TTCTGGCTGCCGCTCGACTCGCCCGAGGCGGTCGCACACCTGCTGGCGAGCCGGCGCGGAGGGTCGATCTTCAGCCGGCTCCTACATCCCCTCTGGCGCCTCGCCAGGGCGGCGGGGCTGCTGGCGCCGCTGTACGTGGTCGGGCGGCGAGATGAGATCGACGACGACCTGCCGCTGCCTCCCGCGGCGCCGCTCCTGCTGCTGACCACGGGCCACCGCAGCATCAACAAGGTGGTCGGGCTGGCCTTCGAGGAGGGGTCGGCGCGACCGGCCGCGGCGGCCAAATTCGCCCGCGTCGCCGAGGCCGAGCCCGGGCTGGAGCGCGAGGCGTCTGTGCTGCGCCGGCTGGGTGAGGAAAGGCCGGACCTTCCAGGCGTGCCGAGTCTTCGCGGTATAGGCCGCCGCGCTGGCCGCCTCGCCGTCGTTCAGGACGCGGTCGAGGGACAGTCGCTGCTCGCCCTCCTGCGGCCCGAGAACTTCGAGGAGATCGCGATGCGGGTCGCGGGTCTCCTGATTGAGCTGGCAGATGGCCATGCTCAAATCCACCAAATTGCAATTGACCCCCATATAGGTGGCGAAATGCAATCTCGCGCTCCGGGGTGGCGTCGTTTGGTCGAGGAGGCGCTCGTCGACTTCGAGCGCTGCTTCGGACCCGTCGTCGCGTCGTCCGTCGCCGCCGAAGCGCGCGCCCTGCTCGCCGGCCTAGGGGATCTGCCGCCCGCGGTCGAGCACCGCGACTGCTCACCCTGGAACATCCTCGTCAGCGACGGCCAGCCGGTCCTCCTCGATTGGGAGTCGGCCGAGCCCGACGGCCTGCCGGGGATGGACCTCGTCTACTTCCTCGCCAACTGCGCCTTCGTCCTCGACGGGGCGCTGGAGAGCGGCCGCACCCGCGAGTCCTACGCCCGCCTCCTCGACCCCGAGACCCCCACCGGCCGCGTCGCCGCCACGGCGATCGCCGACTACACCGCCGCCCTCGAAATCAACCCCAGCGACTTCCGCCGCCTCCGCCTCCTCTGCTGGCTGATCCACAGCCGCAGCGACTACCGCCACCTCCAACTCGAGTCCCCCGGCACCCCACCCCCCGAGGCCCTCCGCAACACCCCCTTCCTCGGCCTGATCGAAGAGGAGTTACGTCGAAGTTAGGGCTATTTCTCCCGTCGGCGGGGGAGAAACTCATGGTGCTCGCGGCTTAGCCGGGAGATGAGGTCCGTAAGACGTATCGCCGCGATTCTGCTCGTTCTTGCCGTGTTCGGCGCGGCACTCCTGCTGGCTGCCGGCCTGTATCCCGCGGATCTCCCGGTCAAGCAAGACCCCACCTTCATCGACACGGTCTTCGACAATCGGGCGGTTATCTGGATGGCGCGGCTGCTGCTTGTCTCGGCCGTCGGCGTGCTGGCATGTGGCGGCGTCTTCATCGTCCTCTCGATCGGTATGCGCATAAAGAACGGAGAGTGGCTGCGCCGCGCTGGGCCATTTGAGGTGTCGGAGGTGCCTGCGGGCAGGATCGAAGACGAGGTTGAGTTTTGGCATCGGGAAACTTTGGCTGCGTGGGGGGACGTGGAGAACCTCACCGAGTGTCTGCAGAAAGCCAATGAGTTGCTAGGCCGGATCCAGAATGACTGATACCTTTTGTCTACTGGCAGTACTGTGTTCTCTGAGGAGGAAAGATGCTTGACGAGCAACTAAAGAAGCGCATCGATCAGGTCCGCAAGCAAAATCAGGAGGCGATCGAAGATGCCGAAGAGACCTCCAAGCGGTTGGCGTGGGTAGCGGACCGGTCAGTGGCTGTGATCAGCCGAGCACTGCAGGAGATCCGGCAGGGCAGGGCTCGCTGACCGGAACCTAGCCCCGTAGACGCGGCCACCAGCTCGGCAACGCTTCGCCGGTGAGAATCTTCCAGAGGACCGCTGGGGGGCCGTCGGCGGCGTGGACGCTGACGCGGCGGAGGCGGAAGGGGTCGGTGGCGGCGTCGTTGCGGCCCTTCTCGGTGGTGAAGGCGGCCTCGTAGCCGGCGGCCTTGGCGGCGGCGCAGACGGCGTCGTCGTGGTCGCCGTTCGGGTAGGCGAGGACCGCGGCGGCGCCGGGGACGTGCTCGCGCAGGTCGGCAAGGGACCCCGCCAGCTCCGCCTCGCGCTCCGCGCCTTCGACCTCGGTCAGCCGCCGGTGGTGGCGGGTGTGGGAGCCGATCGCGACGCCGGCGGCGGCGAGCTCCCGTACCTCGCCCCAGCTCGCCACCGGCTCGCCGTCGATCCAGTGGGCACTGCCGCCGAGCTCGGCGGTGGGGACGAAGAGCTGGGGGTGAAGGCCGGCGACGCGGCGCAGCGGCTCGACCGCGTCGGCCATCGCGTCGTCGACCGTGATCGCGAAGCGGCGGCGCGGCAGGTCGTTGCGCTCGCCGCGGTGGAAGGCGAGCAGCTCCTCCAAGGCCAGTGGCCGGAAGCCGAGCAGGCGAAGTAGGCGCAATTGGCGGCGGAAGCGCTGCGGCGCCAGGTCGATCCGCTCCTGTCCCGGCTTCAGCTCACCGGCGAAGCGGTGGTAGACGAGGACCGCGTAGGAGCTGGTCAGCCGCCGCCACTGCTCCGGCGTGGACTCGGCGCGCACCCGCTTCCAGTGGGCGAGGTCCCTCGCCAGCTCCGCCCAGCGCTCCGAGCGCGCGGCCAGCGGTGCCAGCAGGGCGGGCGGGACCCGCAGCCGGCGCAGCAGCCGGGTTCGCCAGGGCGCGTCGGACCAGCCCGCCATCACGCCGCCGCCGAACGGTCGGGAATGATGCGCGGATGAGCGTCCTCGGCACCGTGCGCGCCTACCTCGAGGAGGGGCTGGCGCTGATGGCCCCCTCGCGGCGGCTGCGACTGGCGCTCTCCGACGAGGTGCTGAGCGCCGAGGCCGGCGG
>DATHFL010000127.1:0-7151 GCA_035318125.1 Solirubrobacterales bacterium
CGCGCTGCCGACCTCCTCACCGTCGATCTCGACCTTGACGTTCCCGCGCGACGATCCTCCCAGCCAAATTCCGTACTCGCCGCTTTCGCCGACTTCGAAGGAGCCGCTCGCGGTGCCCTCGGAGTGCGGAGTCACGTAGCCGCCGTCGCCGCCGAGTTCCCAGTCTGCGGGCAGAGCGAGGCTGCTCATCGGGATCACGGTCGGGTCGGGACGGGAGGAGGCGGCCAGGCGCACCGTGCCGGGCAGAGCTGCGAGCCGTTCGATTTCGGCGCAGGAGGGGGTCGCCGAAGGACTCCCCGAGCCCTGCAGGGAGAGGTGCTCGATCGGGGGCGTGGAGCCGTTGCTCTGCCAGACCTCGAAGAAGTCACCGGCTTCGATCAGCTCGAACGGCAGCGGCGGCCGGCTGGCCAGCGGCGAGCGGCGCAGGACCAGGGTCTCGTAGGGGAGCAGCCCTTCGAGGGCGAATTCGTCGATGTCCGCGGTCGCGCCGGTGTCGAGGGGGAGACCGGTGCGCAGCGGCACCACCCGCCGCCGCAGCTCGCTGGCCGATTCGGGATCGGCCTTGCGCAGGAAGTGCCGCGCTCCGTACGGTTCGAACTCGGTCAGCAGGGTCGGTCCTTCGCCCTCGATCCGGTGACTGATCTGCTCCAGCTCGGAGAGCTTGTCGAAGGGAGCGAGGAGGACGTCGCGGTAGCCGAGGGCATTGGACCAGAGGACGCCGAGGGCGATCAGGCCGAGGGCGACGCCGCCCTCGACCCGCAGCCCGCGTTCCCAGAGGAAGGCGGCGCCGAGGCAGGCGGAGAAAAGCACCGCCGCGGTGGCGATCGCGAGCGTCTTGCCGCCGATCCAGGGCGAGGCGATCGCGAAGAGGACGGCGCCGGTGGGGACGAGGCCGAGGACGAAGGCGCCGGCGCCGAGGGCGCGGCGGGACCAGATCCGCTGCACCCCGATCGCCGCCGCCAGCAGCGCCACCGCGATCAGGACCACCGTCGCCACCGAGTCGGGCGGATGGACTCGGAAGTCCCCGACCGGCCAGATGCCGACCCCCTGCCAGACGCTGAGCGGCGCGATCAGGTTGCCGAGCTCGTCGGGGTTGGTCAGGGCTCCGGCCTGACCCGGCACCAGTCCCGCGTCCAGCAGCCAGGGGAGCGAGACGACCAGCACGACGCCGCCGACCGCGGCGATCCGTCCCAGCAGGGCCCTGCCGCCGCCGCGCACCGCCACCGCAAGGCAGGCGAGGAACAGCATCGGCAGCAGCCAGAGCGAGGACCAGGGGGTGAGGGCGGCGAAGACGGCGGCGATCGCGAGGGCCGCCGGGATCGTCCCCCGCCAGCTGCGCAACTGCGGCGCCGCGGCGGCGGGCAGCAGGGCGGCCAGCAGCGCCAGCAGGAAGGCCGCGACCATCTCCTTGATCCCGCCCCAGAGGTAGTAGCCGAAGAGCAGCGCCGGCTGCGCGGCGAGGAAGGCGACGAGGGCTCGCAGCGGCGGGCGGCGGATCACTTCGCCGGCCAGCTGGTAGAGGCAGAGGGCGAGCAGCAGCGCCATCGTCGCCATGTAGGGCTGGAACAGCCAGGCGGCGTCGCGGCCGAGCAGGGTCGAGCCGATCGCCCACGGCGTGAAGGCGCCGATCGGGTAGCCGCTGCCGAGGTTGAAGCTCAGCGTCGCCTCGTAAGTGGAGGGTTCGAGGCCCGAGAGGCTGCGCCCGGCTTCGGCGATCCGGTCGGTGATCGCGAGCCAGGTGGAGGTGTCGTCGAGCTTGATGTAGCCCGCGAAGGTGGGCTCGCCGGAGAAGACGATCGGGGCGGCGTAGACGGCGAACGTCCCCAGCGCCGCGTAGAGGGCGAAGCGCTCGAACCCATTGCGAAGCTCGGTGCGGCCGAGGAGGAAGCCGGCGATGGCGAGGGCCGCCGCGGCGGGCGCCGCCAGGTCGGCGAGCCAGGGGGTGATCGAGCACATCTCGCCGACCAGGACGACGACCGTGAAGCCGACCGGCGCCAGCAGCGACGAGGGCAGCGTGATGCCGCTGGCGCGGTTGACGAGGAGGCCGCAGCCGAGACTCAGCGCCAGCAGCAGGAGCGGGAAGAGGAGCCAGGAGAGCAGCACGGGACCGGGTCCGGCTCAGCTCACCGGGACGATCGCACCGGAGCGGATCAGACGCAGCGCCTCCCCGGCCTTGGGGTCGAAGACCTCGATCTGGGTGTTGACGCCGGGGAAGGCGAGGTAGGCGCTGGTCGCCTTCGGGCCTTCGGCGTAGGCGGAGCCGCCGCCGGCGATCTGGGTCAGGATCGCACCGGGCTTCTGCCCGAGCTCGCGGATGCTGTCGATGGCGTCTTCCTGTTCGTAGCTGCCGACGGTGAGGAACTGGCGTTCGCTGCCGGCCTCGACCCCCTTGGGGAGGTAGCGGACGTAGGTGCGGCCGGCTTCGGGGCGCGAGACCTCGTACTGGACTCCGACCCGCGGACCCGCCCAGTAGACGGGGTAGCCGGCGCCCTTCATCGCGACCAGCAGGCCGGCTTCCGGCACCAGCGCGACTTCCTGCGCCGCGGGCGCCGTCGCTTCGGGAGAGGGGGCGGAGGAGTCGTCGTCACCGCCCTTGATGAAGAGCAGCCAGACGAGCAGGCCGGCGGCGAGGGCGACCGCGACTACGGCGGATGCGCGGGGGCGGCGCGGGGCCTCGGGCTCGCCCTTTTTCGGCTTCGACCCGTCGCCCTTCCCTTTCGACCCTGCCTGCTCCACGGGGGAGTTCTAGCGATTTCGGGAGCCGGGGCGGCTTGCGCCGCCCCGGCGAATCCCGGCTTTCAGCGTCGTCAGGCGCTGCAGACGACGTAGGCTTCGACGGCGAGCTTGTTGCCGCCGCTCATCGTGTCGATCACGGTCCCGACCGCGGTCCAGGTGTCGGCGTCGCTCGGATAGCTCTCCGCGAGCGTGAGCGACTGTTTCGACGCGCCGCCGGCAGGGGTGGCGCGACCGCCGCCGCCCAGGAGGGTCTCACCCGAGGGGCAGTCGATCGTGGCGGTCACCTGGGTTCCCAGCGCCGGTGCGTTCGCGGACTGGACCGAGGCGCTCAGAATCTGGCTCGAGGCCAGGCCGGTCGGGCCGGTTGGCCCCGTATCCCCGGTCTCTCCGGTCGGGCCAGTGGCGCCCGTCTCCCCCGTCTCTCCCGTTGGGCCGGTCGGACCGATCGGGCCCTGGGTGCCGGCGGGGCCGGTCGGGCCTTCTTTGCCTTCGTCGCCCTGGGGACCTTGAGGACCGGTCGGTCCTTCATCACCCGTGGCGCCTTTGTCCCCGGTCGGCCCCGTGGGCCCTTCTTTGCCTTCATCGCCCTGTGGGCCGGTCGGACCTTCGTCGCCGGTGGCACCGGTTTCACCCGTGGGACCGGTCGCGCCTTGGGCGCCTTTCGCCCCGGTCGGCCCCGTCGGCCCTTCTTTGCCCGCCGTCCCCTGCGGGCCGGTCGGGCCCTGCGTCCCCTGGGGACCCTGCGCCCCGGTCGGCCCCTGTTTGCCTTCCGGGCCGGTGGGACCGGTCGGCCCCGTCGGACCGATCGGTCCCTGCACGCCTGCCGGGCCGGTCGCCCCATCGTCCCCTGCCGCGCCTTCCGGCCCGGCTGCGCCATTGGCCCCGGCAGTCCCAGCTGCCCCTGCAGGCCCGGTCGTTCCCTGTGCTCCCTGTTTGCTGGCGCAGATCAACTTCACCGCTTTCGCCCGCGATTTGGCGTCGCTGACGAGAAAGGCTTTCTTCACGGTCGCCTGACAGCTTTTTTCCTGGGCGGTGATCGCCATCGCGCTGGGGCTCACCACCGCGAGGGCGGTGAGGGCCGCGGCGAGTGCGGCGAGGACTGGTTTGAAGACGATTCTGAGGTCCCTGGGGGCCATCTCTTTTTCCTCTCTTGGGGATTGCAGGTGGAGGAGAGTACGCGCGGAGCCGCCATTCCACCATCCGCATTACTCCGCATACAAAGCACTTCGCTATCGCTTTTGGAGAGATCTCCTACTTACTTTTTGGAAAGAGAATTCAAACATTTGTCAAGAGAGCTAAAGGAACATCCGTCTAGGCGGATCGACGTAGCTAAACGACCTTTCGAGGGGAGCCGACCTCGGACGGGTGAGGTCCATCTATCCGGCAAGGGGTCTTCGAGCAATCCTGCTCGCAGCTATGGCGATGCTTCTGCTCGCTCCGGCGGCGTCGGCGAGCCCGGGAGCGAGCGCGTCGGTGGTCGGCGCCCACTCGCAGGAGGTGCGTGCGGCGATCGACTCCTTCCTCGTCCCGGTGCTGCCGCGGCCGGTCCGGATCAGAACCGCGCCCTGCCCCGGCGACCCCAGCGCCCAGGGCTGCCACACCTCGAGCCGGCGGATGGACACGATCTGGCTCAACCCCTCGGCCGGCGGCCTCGACACCGAGACCGTCGCCCACGAGATGGGCCACGTCTTCGAGAGCTACATCTGGGACCTGCACTGGGACCGGCCCGCCGAGACCGCCTTCGTCCCCAAGACCTTCCACCGCATCGCCGCGATCCTCTTCGAGGACCCGGGGCCCGGCATCCTCTACTCGACCGCCTGGAGCGAGCAGTTCGCCGAAAGCTACAGCGCCTGCGCCCGTCTCCCCGAGCTGGCCGAAACCCTCGCCACCGGCTACTGGGGCTTCGAAATGACCCCCGCCGAGCACGACCGCATCTGCCCCAAGGTCGACCGCCTCGCCCGCGCCTACGAAGCCGCCACCGCCGCCGACCCCTCCGTCCTGGGCGCCGAAGCCCTCCCCCAGCCCCAGAGCCCTTAAGATCCCTCTCCTGCCCCAATCCCCGCGCCACCCCGCGGCGGGCAGACCCAGCGCCTGTAGCTCAGTTGGATAGAGCGTCGGTCTACGAAACCGAAGGTCACAGGTTCGAATCCTGTCAGGCGCGTTCCGCTGTGTTCCGGGAGTGCCGCGCGTTTCCCGGCGCAGAGCGAGATCGTCGGCCTCAGGTTAGATCGGCGTTCCGAGAGGTGCCGAGCCATTCGACCGCGTTCCGCGAGGTCTTGGTCTCATCCTGGTCTCAATTTTCAGCGCCGCCACTTGGACTGAGCGGCACCCGCGCTCGAAGAGAACAACGCGACAACGAGCACCGCATCAGCCGCGTTACCGAGGTGGAGATCGAGAGCATCCACCTGAAGGACTGGCCGGTACGCGAGTTGCGCCACGCCACGCCCTCGCCTTGGTCGATCACATGCTCAGGCCGAAGGGCGGGCACCATGGGGCGCGGTCGGGATCATCCGCTCGCTCTAGGCAATGACCGAGGATGCGACACCGACGAAGTCTGCGACCTCAACCCGTTCAAGGGCGTGCGGATCAGAGCCAACGATCCGAGGACGAAAAAGAAGCCCCGC
This sequence comes from Solirubrobacterales bacterium, assembly GCA_035318125.1. Classification (GTDB taxonomy): domain Bacteria; phylum Actinomycetota; class Thermoleophilia; order Solirubrobacterales; family 70-9; genus VAYN01. Next base: position 5,361 of record DATHFL010000127.1, read on the forward strand.
CCGATCCGCGTCTTCACCTTCGAGGAGATGCACCGCTTCGCCAAAACAGCCGGACCCTACGAGTCGATGATCCACGTCTTCACCGACTGCGGGTTGAGGCTGGGGGAGGTGCTTCCGCTTCGCCGCGAAGACTTCGACGGCGAAACGCTCCAGGTCCGCCGCACCGCCCACGAGGGACAGATCCTCGAGGGCACCAAGACCGACCACGGCGAGCCGGAGGCTGGCCGCCCCGCCCCGGTGCCGGCACCCCTCGCCTGGATGCTCGAAGCCCAGCTTCGGCTCAACGACGACGACTGCGCGTTGCTCTTCACGACCCCGGGCGGCCGTATGTGGCGATAGCGCAACTTCTACCGCGACCTCTGGCGCCCAGCCCAAAAATCCTCCCGCCTAGACATCCGCCCCCACGAGTGCCGTCACAGCTACGTCCCGCATTTGCGAGCCGCCGGCATCAACGACGCCGACCTGGCCGAGATTGCGGGGCACCGGGTCGAGACGATGCTGGCGCGGTATAAGCACGCGGTCGGGCGTAGCCATGCCGCCGTGCGTGCGACGATCGGCTGAGCGTTCGCCCGCCCAACTCAGCGGTTAGACACTGTTCGTACTTGATCCCGTGGGGCCGATGTGTATTATCCCCGTTCGAGTCGAACAAAAATATCGTCCGGGAGAACAACTTTGGCATCACCAGATATAGCTACGGGGAATGCGGCCGGCCTCATGGCCTTTATGGATTTTATGATCGACAAGGGCTACGCGCCCGCTGGTTCCATCACCCCCTGGAAGTCGGCGGCGAAGCAGGTTTTCTCGACCGTCGAGGGCGACGAGTTCGAGGGTGCGGACGTGCGCACCTTCGACATCGACGAGTACATGAGCCGTTTCGAGAACAGGTCCATCGGCAAGTACTCGCATGAGAGTCTCCGTGCCTACCGGCAGCGCTTCCGCAAGGCAGTCGAGGCCTACCGGGCGTATCTTGCCGACCCGAATTGGCGTCCGCCGGCCAAACGGACTCCACGGCCCAAGAGAGCGGAAGCCGGCACGGCGGCGACGAAACGCCCGAAAGCTTCCCCGCCGTCGGCTCAAACGGACCAGACGAAGCCCGCGCCACCTTCGTCTGGAACGCTAATTGCCTACCCGTTCCCCCTGAAGAACGGGCAAATGGCCCAGCTCCACCTGCCCACGCAAGGCCTCGACCGCGCAGATGCGGAACGCCTTACGCACTTCATCCGCGCTCTGGTCTTTGACCAGCCAGCACAGCTTCCCGCTGGGGAGGACGAGTAATGCGAGTCGGGGTCTATATCGACGGCTTCAACCTCTACTACGGCGGCCGCGGCCTCTGCGGGAAGAGCACGCCCGGCTGGAGATGGCTCGATGTTCGCGCCCTCGCGGTCGACCTCGTGAAGCGCCGCCGTGATTGGCCAGAAGCCGTGGTCGAGCGAGTCGTCTACTGCACGGCAAGGATTGACGGCGCTTCCAATGCCGAAGGTCACGCTGAGCAGGACGTATATTTGAAGGCGCTGATCGCGGGCAAGGCCGTTGACCTGATCGAGTACGGCACCTACGTCTCACGGGTCAAGAAAGCCCCGCTTGCCACCGCCGACAAGAAGGGGCGGCCAATTCTCGCCAAGGCCCACTGGCCAGTCATGGCTCAGGACAAGACGGGCGCGCCCGTTCATGGCGCCCGGTTCATGGTGAGCTACGCCTACCGCGAGGAGAAGGGCTCCGACGTGAATGTCGCATCGCACCTGCTTCTGGACGTCCTTGAAGAGAAGGTCGATGCCGCCATCGTCATTTCGA
>DATHFL010000128.1:0-4656 GCA_035318125.1 Solirubrobacterales bacterium
AGCTGCTGCAGGCCTCGCTCGACCCCGCCGCCCAGGCGGAGGACCGCGAGATCGTCGACTCGGCGCTGCGCTCCTCGCGGCGGATGGGCCGCCTGATCGCCGACCTGCTGCTGCTCGCCCGCGCCGACGCCGGCCGCCAGGCGGCACACCGCCGGGTCGACCTCGCCGAGATCGCCGGCGACGCCGCCGTCGAGGTGGCGCCACTGACGGGCGACCGCCGGCTGGTCGTCGACAACGAGCGCCCGCTGCCGGTCGAGGGCAGCCGCGACGAGCTGCACCGCATGGTCCTCAACCTGCTCGACAACGCGATCCGCCACACCCCGCCGGGCTCCTGCGTCGAACTGACCCTGCGCGAGGAGGACGGCGCCGCCGTGGTCGAAGTCGCCGACGACGGGCCGGGCATCCCCGAGCCGATGCGGAGCGAGGTCTTCGACCGCTTCGTCCGCGGCCAGGGCCCCGCCGACACCGCCCGCGGCACCGGCACCGGGCTCGGCCTGGCGATCGTCAGCGCCGTCGCCGACTCCCACCGCGGCAGCGTCGAGGCCGCCGAATCGAAGAGCGGCGGCGCCCTCTTCGTCGCCCGCATCCCCCTCGCCGGCACCCCCGAAAAACCCCGCAAGCCTTTAGAGGCGCTTTAGCCCTCCCCCCTACATTCCCTCCTGGACGAGACACACTGGCCCGCCGAGGTTCTCCCCAGACACCGCCTCGGCGGGCTTCTTTTTGCGCTCTGGCCGGCGGGTCCTGTCTCCGATCGGGGGCTCTCCCTACCGGGAGAGTCCTCCCGATCGTCGCCACCCACCGGAGGAGCCTTTTTCAATTGCTTTGAAGAATCAGACCTCGATTACTACCGGGAGGATCATCGGGCGGCGGCGGAGGCGTTGCCAGACGAACTTGCCGATCGCCTCGTGGAGGTCTTCCTCGACCAGGTGGTTCTCGCGTTTGCCGGCGTCGGCGGCCTCGTCGAGCTGGTCTTCGACCAGATCCTTGAGGTCCTCGACCAGCCCGTCGGCCTCCTCGAGGAAGGCGACGCCGCGGAAGATCACCTCGGGGTCGGCGACGATGCTGCCGTCGTCGTTGGAGATCGTCGCGACGACGATGAAGATGCCGTCGGCGGAGATCGCGCGGCGGTCGCGCAGGGCGGCGTCGTCGGGCTCGCCGATGTTGACGCCGTCGACGTAGATGACGCCGGCGTGGATGTCCTCGCCGAAGCGGGCGCCATTGCCGTCGATCTCCAGCGGCAGGCCGTTGCGCCCCTGGAAGATGCAATCGGACTCGATGCCGACCGCCTCCGCCAGTTCCGAGTGCAACCGCAGCCGCTTGAAGTCGCCGTGGACCGGCATCACGTAGCGCGGTTTGGTCAGGTTCAACATCAGCTTCAGCTCCTCCTGCCAGCCGTGGCCGGAGGCGTGGATCGGCGCGTCCTTGGCGGTGATCACGCTCGCCCCGATCTCGTAGATGCGGTCGATCGTCTCGTTGACCGCGCGCTCGTTGCCCGGCACCGGCGTCGCCGAGAAGACGACGGTGTCGCCGGAGTGCAGCTGCACGTCGCGGTGGTCGTTGTTGGCCATCCGCCGCAGCGCCGAGAGCGGCTCGCCCTGGCTTCCGGTCGAGATCACCACGACCTTCTCGTCGGGGAAGTTCTCGATCTCCTTCGGCTGGATGAAGATGCCGCTGGGAGCGTTGGCGATCCCCAGTTTCGAGGCGATGTTGAAGTTCTTGCGCATCGAGCGGCCGACCAGCGCCACCTTGCGGTCGAGCTCGGCAGCGGCGTCGATCACCTGCTGGACGCGGTGGATGTTGGAGGCGAACGAGGTGACGATGATCCGCCCCTCGCAGCGGGAGAACTGCTGCAGCAGCGCCGGGCCGACCGCCGACTCCGAGGGCGCCACCCCCGGCCGGTCGGCGTTGGTCGAGTCGCCGCAGAGCAGCATCAGCCCTTCCTTGCCGAGCTCGGCGAGGCGGGAGACGTCGGCCGGGCGGCCGTCGACAGGGGTCTGGTCGAACTTGTAGTCGCCGGTCATCAGCACCGACCCCAGGTCGGTCGTCAGCAGGACCGCCCGCATGTCGGGGATCGAGTGGGCGAGGTGGATCAGCTCGAGCTCGAACGGCCCGCAGCGCACCTTCTCCCCCGGCGGCAGGTCCTGCAGCGGCGCCGTCTTCCCGAGCTTGTGCTCGTCGAGCTTGGAGCGGACCATCCCGATCGTCAGCAGGCCGCCGTAGATCACCGGCGGCATCCCGATCTCCTTGAGCACGTAGGGCAGCGCCCCGACGTGGTCCTCGTGGCCGTGGGTGAGGACGATCGCCTCGATGTCGTCGGCGCGCTCGCGCAGGTATGAAAAGTCGGGAAGGACGAGGTCGATCCCGTGCATCTCGGCGGTCGGGAACATCAGCCCCGTGTCGACGACGACGATGCGGCCGTCGTACTCGATCACGGTCATGTTCTTGCCGATCTCGCCAAGGCCGCCCAGGGGCAACACTCGAAGTTTGCTTGGCACTAGTTGCTCACTCTCTCTAAGTCGTGTCTAACTGGCAACCGCGACGCCGGCGGCATCGAGACCGGCCTTGATGGCGGCTCGCTGCTCGGCGTCGGCGGATACCAGGGGAAGTCGAAGTCGATCCGCGGCCAGGCCGAGCATCTCCAGCGCAGCCTTCAGCGGAATCGGGTTGGTGGTGACCGAAGTCGCCTCGTATACCGGCGTGATCTCGGCGTCGATCCGGCGCGCCCGCTCGAGGTCGCCGGCCTGCGCCGCCTCCCACATCTCGCGCATGCGATCGCCGACGATGTGCGAGGAGACGAGGATGCCGCCCCCGCCGCCGAACTCGAGCACGCGCAGGAAGGTGTTGTCGTTGCCCGCCAGGACCGTCAGCCCCTCGATCGGGCCGAGCTCGGCGTCGTTGGCCTGCTTGACGGCGACGATGTTGTCGACCTGCCCCAGCTCGGCCAGCAGCTCGGGCTCGGCGTTGACGATCACCCGCGCGGGGATGTTGTACATCACCATCGGCAGCTCGGGGACGGCACCGGCGATCGTTTCGAAGTGGGCGCGGATGCCGGCCCGGTTCGGCTTGTTGTAGTAGGGACAGACGACGAGGGAGGCGTCGGCGCCCGCGTCGGCCGCCATCTTCGTCAGCTCGCAGGAGTGGCGGGTGTCGTTGGTGCCGGTGCCGCAGATCAGCAGCGCCTCGTCCCCGACCTCGGCCCGCACCGCCTGCAGCAGCTCGATCTCCTCGCCGTCGGTCAGGGTCGGGCACTCGCCGGTGGTGCCGGCAATCACCAGCCCGTGCGAACCGTGCTCGAGGAGGTGCGCCGCCAGCCTCCGCGCGGCGTCGTGGTCGACGGCCCCGCTTTCGGCGAACGGCGTGGCCATCGCGGTGAGGACGCCCTTGATCTCCTTCATCGTTCTCAGCGTATCCCGTCGGGCGGCTTAAAGCAGCTTCTCCAGCCCGACCGTGAAGCGATCGGGCAGGTTCGCGACCTTGCGGACCGCGAGGACGACCCCCGGCATGAAGGAGCGGCGGTCGATCGAGTCGTGGCGGATCGAGAGCGTCTGGCCGACGCCGCCGAAGATCACTTCCTGGTGGGCGACGAGCCCGGGAAGGCGGACCGAGTGGATCGGCTGGTGGACGTTGCCGCCGGCCGCGTCGATCAGCTCCTGGGTCCGCTTCGCCGTCCCCGAGGGGGAGTCGAGCTTTTTGTCGTGGTGCAGCTCGACGATCTCGCACTCGGGCATGTGCCTGGCGATCGTCTGCGAGACCTCCATCAGCAGCACCGCCCCGATCGCGAAGTTGGGGGCGACGAAGAGGTTCGCCTCGGAGCCCTCCGCCGCCTCCCGCGCCGCCTCGAGGTCGAAGCCGGTGGTGCCGACGACGGCGTGGACACCGGCCGCGAGGCAGGCGCGGACGTTCTCCAGGGCCACGTCGGGGACGGTGAAGTCGACGACCACGTCGGCGTCCGGGAGCACCTCGGCCAGCTCGGTCCCGAGCGCGGGGTCGGCGCGGCCGCTCAGCTCCAGCCCCTCGGCCTCTTCGACCGCTTCGCAGACGGTCTGGCCCATTTTCCCGGCGGCGCCGGCGACCGCGACCTTGGTCATGCCGCCACCAGTGCGTCGCTGACCGGCGCCAGGGCGCTGCGGAAGCGGTCTTCGTCGGCGCCGACGCAGGCGGCCGAAAGCCGCTCGGCGCCGTAGAGCTCGGCCGCCAGCTCGGTCAGGTCGTCGACCTCGATCGCATCGACCCTGGCCAGCATCTCGTCGAGGCTTTCGATCGGCAGGTCGAAGAGGGTCGCGCGGGAGATCCGCGTCATCCGCGCCGCGGTCGACTCGGAGGAGAGCACGAGCCGGCCCTTGACGCTCTCCTTCGCCCGCGCCAGCTCCTCGTCGGAGACCGGCTCGGAGCGCAGCCGCGCCAGCTCGGCGCCGATGATCGCGCAGGCCTCCTCGACGTTCTCCTCGCGGGTGCCGACGTAGGTGGCGACCAGCCCCTGGTCGGTGAACTGCTCGTTGTAGGAGCCGACCGAGTAGGCGAGCCCGCGCTTCTCCCGCACCTCGCGGAAGAGGCGCGATGAGGTCGAGCCGCCGAAGATCGCGTCGAGCACGGCGAGCGGGAAACGCCGCTGGTCGTCCCGCCGCAGCCCCGGCGCCCCGAAACAGATGTGGTACT
>DATHFL010000129.1:0-3851 GCA_035318125.1 Solirubrobacterales bacterium
CGCCTCCTCGCCGGCTCCCTCGACCGCGCCGTCGACATCGCCGCCACCCTCGAGCTGCGCGGCTACAGCCTGGTGGGAACCAGCGACGCCCCCGCGCGCGCCTGGCGGCGGGGCGTGAGGTTTCGCAACCGCCGCACCCGCTCCCGCTACGACCGCCGCTTCTACGCCACCGCCGCCCTCGTCCTCGCCGTCGCAATCGCCGGCAAGCTCCTAGGCGCCGACGAGTTCCACACCTATCCCACGATCGACCTGTCCCTGAGCCCCGCAACGCTAACCGTCGCAGCTCTCATAGCCCTAAGCGGCCTCGCCCCCCACGGGCCGCAAAGTCGCCTCCTATCCGCCGACGGGCCGAAAAGTCCAACCAGGTCAGGCAAATCGGCCCGTCGGCGGGGGGGATGGGACGGATCGGCCCGTCGGCAGGGGGTGGCGCGTGTCTGAGCTGGCGATACGGCGGGGGGCGGCGCCGGCGCTTGCGGTCGCGGGGCTGGGCTACGCCTACCCGCGCGCTCCTCGGCCGGCGCTGCGGGACGTCTCGCTGGAGGTGGCGCCGGGGGAGTTCGTGCTGCTCGCCGGGCGCTCGGCCTCGGGGAAGTCGACGCTCCTCAAAGCCGCCTGCGGCCTGGTGCCGCACTTCCACGGCGGCGAGATCGAGGGCGAGGTGGGGGTCGCCGGGCTCGACGCGATCGCCAGCGGCCCCGGCGAGCTCGCCGCCGTCGTCGGCTACCTCGCCCAGGACCCCGAGACGCAGGTGGTCTCGACCACCGTCGGCGCCGAGATCGAGCTGCCGCTGGAGATGCGCGGCGACGCCCCGGCCGACCGCGCCCGCGCCGTCGAGGAGGTCGCCCTCGCCCTGGCGATCCCGCACCTGCTCGACCGCTCCGCCGACACCCTCTCGGGAGGCGAGATGCAGCGGGTCGCGCTCGCCACCGCCCTCGTCACCCGCCCGCGCCTGATCGTCCTCGACGAGCCCACGTCCCAGCTCGACCCCGTCGCCGGCGACGAGCTGATCTGGCTCCTCCGTCGCCTCAACGAGGAGTGGGGCGTCGCCGTCCTCCTCGCCGAACACCGCCTGGAGCGCTGCCTCGCCGCCGCCGACCGCGTGGTCGCTATGGAGGCGGGCGCCGTCGCCTTCGACGGAGCTCCGGCCGAGTTCCTCGCCTGGTCCAGCCGCAACGACCCCGCCCTCGAGACCCCCGCCGCGCGCCTCTTCTCACTCGCCGGAATCGAGCCGCTGCCGATCGGCGTGCGCGATGCGAAACAAACGCTTCGAGGGATGGGGGTCGAGCACCCTCCTACTCGGAAGGTGAGGAGGGTGCTCGACCCCCATCCCACCGAGACCGCTCTGAAGACGAAGGGCCTTTGGGTGGAGCTCGGCGATGAAGAGGGGGTGCGCGATGTCCTCAAGGGCGTCGACCTCGAGATTCGCAGGGGCGAACGAGTCGCTCTGATGGGACGCAACGGCGCCGGGAAGAGCACGCTGCTGCGCACCGCCGCCGGCCTGCACGACCCGGTCGCCGGCAAGATCGACGTCGACTCGATCGCCCTCCTCACCCAGACCCCCGGCGACTACCTGGTCCGCGAGCGGGTGGGCGACGAGCTCCCCGGGGAACAGGGGATGGCCGCCCTGCGGGCCGTCGGGATGGAGCACGCCGTCGACGCCGACCCCCGCGACCTCTCCGGCGGCGAGCGCCAGCGGCTGGCGCTCGCGATCGCCCTCGCCGGCCGCATGGAGGGCGCGGAGCTTCCCGGCCTCGTCGCCCTCGACGAGCCGACCCGCGGCATGGACCGCGCCCGCAAGGGCGAGCTGGTCGCGCTGATCGTGGGTCTCGCCGGCGGCGATGGCGCTTTTGTTAACCATGAGGAGACAAAAGCGCCACGCGGTGCGGCGGTCGTCGTCGCCACCCACGACGTCGAGTTCGCCGCCGAGTTCGCCGAGCGCGTGGTGCTGCTCGGCGACGGCGTCGTCATTGCCGACGGCCCGGCGGCCGAGGTCCTCTCCGGCGGCTGGTACTTCGCCACCGAGGTCGCGCGGGTGCTCGACCTCCCCGGCATCGTCACCCCCGAGCAGGGCGCGGCGGCGCTGCGGGGGGAGGGGCCGCGATGACCTGGGAGATGACCAGCTTTCTGATCCTCGGCGCCGTCCTCCTCGCCGGCTTCGCCTGGTACGAGCGCTCGCGGCCGCCGGCGCAGGTCGTCGCCCTCGTCGCCGCCCTCGCCGCGCTGGCGATCGCCGGCCGCATCGCCTTCGCCGCCTTCCCCAACGTCAAGCCGACCACCGACATCGTCATCTTCGCCGGCTACGCGCTCGGCGGCGCCCCTGGGTTCGCGGTCGGCGCCCTCGCCGCGCTCGTCTCCAACTTCTGGTTCGGGCAGGGACCGTGGACCCCCTGGCAGATGGCCGGCTGGGGCCTCTGCGGCGTCCTCGGCGCCGCTTTGGCGCTCGGAACCCGCAACGCCGGCCGCCTCCTCCTCGCGGCGGTTTGCGGGTTTGCAGGCATTCTTTACGGCGCTCTGCTGAACTTCTCTCTTATGGCGACCTATGGAGGGGACCTGTCATGGGAGCACTTCTGGGTGCTCGAGGGCCGTGCGGTCCCGTTCGAAGTCGCCCACGTGCTCGGCAACGTGGTCCTGGCGCTGGTCGCCGGGCCGGCGATGGTGCGGATGCTGACCCGCTTCCGCGAGCGCTTCGAGTGGCAGCGGGGCGGGACCGGGCCCGAGGGCCCGAGCCGCCGCCCGCTCGGCCCCGCCGTCGGCGGCGGCGTCGCGGTCCTGCTCCTCGTCCTCCTCTTCGGCGCCCTCGCCCCGAGGTCGGCCGAGGCGATCGTCCCCGGCTCCCCCGACGTGCTCCGCGGCGGCATCTGGCTGGAGAAACAGCAGCGCCCGAGTGGCGGCTTTGCCGCCGACCAGGGCCGCGAAGCCGGTGCCGAAATGACCGCCTGGGCGATGCTGGCCTTTGCCGCCGCCGGCGTCAACCCGGTCGAAGCGGTGAAGGGGGGCAAAACCCCGGTCGACTTCCTGCGCTCGCACCGGAGCGAAATCAAGGACGCCGGCGACGTCGCCCGCACGATCCTCGCCCTGGAGGCGGCCGGCGTCGATCCCCGCTCCTTCGGCGGCGAAGACCTGGTCTCGCGGCTGCTCGCCGAACGGCGCCAGAGCGGCTCCTACCAGGGCTGGCCGACGACCAGCGCCTACGCGGTCCTGGCGCTGCGCTCGGCCGGCTCCGACGCCACCGGCAAGACGGTCGGGTGGCTGCGCAAGGTGCAGGGCAAGGACGGCGGTTGGGGGAACGAGCCGGGCGACCCGAGCAGCCCGGAGATCACCGGCGCCGTCCTGCAGGTGCTGAGCCCCGGCTCGAAGGCCTCCGGCCGCGCCCTCAAGTACCTGCGCAAGGCCAAGCGCCCGAACGGCGGCTACGCGCCCGGCAACAACCTCCAGGCCAACGCCCAGGCCACCGCCTGGGTCTCCCAGGGCTTGCTTGCCCAGGGCAAGGACCCGGTCGACTTCGGCCCCGGTAAGAGCTCGTTCGCCTACCTGCGCGACCTGCAGGCGGGCGACGGCCACTTCCTCCAGTCGCCCGGCGTCGAAGCCTCGCCGGTCTGGGTGACCGCCGACGTCCTCATCCCGCTCGCCGGCCATCACCTGCCGATCGCGGCGCCGCCGCGGCAGCCGAAACCGAAGCCCGCGAAGAAGAAGAGCACCGAAAAGTCCGGCGGCGTCGCGCCCGAAGGCGAAACCCCTTCGACCACCGAACTCCCGCCCGAGGCGCAGAAATTCCTCGAAGAAACGCAGGAAAACAGCGCCGGCGCCGCTTCCGGAGGGTCGGCGCCATCCGGTGGCAGTGGCGGTGCGGG
>DATHFL010000130.1:0-7656 GCA_035318125.1 Solirubrobacterales bacterium
GTTTTCCAGTCCCGGATCAAGAAGGCGATCAAATTCGCCGAGGCGCCCGTCAAAGGGTCCAGCGTGCTGAAGTACGATTCAGGCTCCAGCGCCGCGAACTACTACCGGGAACTGGCCAAGGAGGTTCTGTCCCATGGCTCGGCGTAACAAGCGGGCGAGCATGCGCGAGGGTCCGCTCTCCGACCTCTTCCGGTCGACTGCTGACGACGCCCCGGCGGATCCGCCGGAGGCGCCACGCTACGGCAGGGAAGATCCGGCGCAGGCTCGGAAGACGCAGGACGAGGGCGCTGAGCCGGCGGGTCCTGTCTCCGATGAGACCCTTCCGCCCGGTGGCGGGAGCCCCTCATCGTCGCCACCCGCCGGAGAGGCGCCTAAGCAGGACGCCTCAGCGCGAGAGGAGTCCTCAGCTCTTTACGACCAGGAAATCGAAGGGTCGGTCGAGTCCGCTCCGGAGCGGTTGAAGAGGGTCTTTGCCGAGGAACCGCGGCCGCGGGAGCAGTTGACGCCGGAAACGCCTCGGTATGGGCGGGACGAGCCGGCTTACGAACCGCCGGGCAGCGGCGAGCCGCACCAGCCGGTGATCAAAGTCGTCGGCGTCGGCGGGGCCGGCGTCAACGCGGTCAACCGGATGGTCGACGCCCGCATCCCCGGGGTCGAGTTCATGGCCGTCAACACCGACTTGCAGTCGCTGCAGCTCTGCGTCGCCGACGTCACCGTCCACATCGGCGACGAGCAGACGCGCGGCCTCGGCGCCGGCGCCGACCCCGAGGTCGGCCACCGCTCGGCCTTCGGGGAGCAGGACAAGATCAAGCGCCTGCTGAAGGGCTCCGACATGGTCTTCGTCGCCGCCGGTGCCGGCGGCGGCACGGGCTCCGGCGCCGCCCCGGTGGTCGCCCGCCTCGCCCGCGAGGTCGGCGCGCTCACCGTCGGCATCGTCACCAAGCCGTTCAGCTTCGAGGGCAGCCGCCGCGGCAACCAGGCCGACAAGGGCGTCGAGGAACTCGCCGGCGAGGTCGACACCCTGATCGTCGTCCCCAACGACCGCCTGCTCGACGTGCTCGACCAGCAGACCTCGATGGTCGAGGCCTTCAAGGTCGCCGACGACGTGCTGCGCCAGGGCGTGCAGGGGATCTCCGACCTGGTCACCCTGCCGGCCGTGATCAACCTCGACTTCGCCGACGTGCGGACGATCATGTCCGAAGCCGGCCGGGCGCTGCTCGGGATCGGGATGGCCTACGGCGACGACCGCGCCGTCCTCGCCGCCGAAAAAGCGATCTCCTCGCCGCTGCTGGAGACCTCGATGGAGGGCGCGCGCTCGATCCTGCTCTCGATCACCGGCGGCGCCGACCTCTCGCTGGTCGAGGTCTCCGAGGCCGCCAAGGTGGTCGGCGAGGCCGCCCACCCCGACGCCAACATCATCTTCGGCGCCAACGTCGACGACGAGCTCTCCGACCAGATCTGGGTCACCGTCGTCGCCACCCGCTTCGACGGCCGGGCCACCCCGCCGCGCCGGGCCGCCGAGCCGACGATCCGCCGCACCAAGGACGCCGAGGGCGGCCGCCGCGGCCGCTCCTCCGATCGCGGCGAGCTCGGTATCGACGTCCCAGAGTTCCTGCCCGGCTGACAGCGACCCCATGCGAGGGGTCGTCGCAGCCGGCCATCCGCTGACCGCAGAGGCCGGCGCCGCGGTCCTGCGCGAGGGCGGCAACGCGGTCGACGCCGCGGTCGCCGCGGTGCTGACCTCGTTCGCGGTCGAGAGCCCGCTGACCGGCTTCGGCGCCGGCGGCCACATGATGGTCCACGAGGCGGGAGAGTCGACGCTGATCGACTTCTTCGTCGCCGCGCCGGGGCAGGACGGGGTCGAGCGCGGCACCGAGCTGGTCCCGGTGCCGATCCGCTTCGACGCCGAAACGACGCAGACGTTCTACGTCGGCCCGGCCTCCTGCGGCGTGCCGGGGACGGCCGCCGGTCTCGCCCACGCGCTGGAGCGCTTCGGGTCGATGCCGCTGGAGGCGTTGATCGGGCCGGGGGTCCGCTGCGCCCGCGAGGGGGCGCCGATCAACCGCGGCCAGGCCTACATCCTCGAGATCCTCGCCCCGATCCACGAACTGACGGAGGGCACCCGTGAGCTCTACGCGCCGGCGGGCCGGCGACTGGGGGAGGGGGACGTCTTCCGCTTCGAGGAGCTCGCCGAGGCGCTGGAACGGTTCGCCGCCGAGGGCGCCGAGCCGTTCTACCGGGGGGAGGTGGCGGTCCGGATCGGCGACTTCGTCGTCCGCAACGGCGGCACCCTCGGGCCCGGCGACCTCGCCTCCTACGAGGCGGTCGAGCGGCCGCCGATCGTGGCGCCCTTCCGCGGCACCGAGGTGCTGACCAACCCGCCGCCCTCCTCGGGCGGGATCCTGATCGCCTACTGCCTCGGACTGCTGGAGCGCTTCGGCCCGCAGACCGGGCCCGAGCAGCTGGTGCTGGCGATGGAGGCCGCCAACGACCGTCGCGACCTCGCCTTCGCCGAGGCGCTCTACGAGCAGGGGATGGAGGCGAGCTTCCTCGACCCGGTCGGGCTTGACCTCGCCGCCGCCGACCTGCTCGGCTCGACCACCCACATCTCCGTCCTCGACGCCGAGGGCAACTGCGCCAGCGTCACCTGCTCGAACGGCTCGGGTTCGGGGGTGCTGGTCCCGGGGACGGGGGTGATCCTCAACAACATGCTCGGCGAGGAGGATCTCAATCCCGGCGGCTTTCACGCGATCGCGCCCGGGCGGCGGGTGCCCTCGATGATGGCCCCGACCGCGGTCCTGCGCGAGGGGGAGATCGTCCTCGCGCTCGGCAGCGCCGGCTCGAACCGGATCCGCTCGGCGATCCTGCAGACGGTGGTCCGGGTGGTCGAGCAGGGGTTCCCGGTGGCGGCGGCGGTGGAGGCGCCGCGGCTGCACTTCGAGCAGGGGACCGTGCAGGCCGAGCCGGGCCTTGACGAGGCGGCGCTGGGGCGAATCGAGGCGCGCGGCGTGACGGTCGGGCGGTGGCCCTCGATCAACCTCTTCTTCGGCGGCGTCCAGGCGGTCGCCCGCGACCCCCGCAGCGGCGAGCTCAGCGGCGGCGGCGACCCGCGTCGCGGCGGCGCCGTCGCTTACGCTGAGTGACGATGGCGGAGCCGGAAATCGACTTCGAAGCCGAGGGGCTGCTGGAGGGGGTCGAGGGCAAGCCGCGCAAGGCGCGGCTGCAGCTGCTCGAACAGCTGGCCGAGGAAGGCTGCACGCTGGAGGAGCTGAAGGAGGCGGTCGCGGCTGGGCGGCTGACCCTGCTGCCGGTGGAGCGGGCGCTGGCCGGCGAGGGCCCCCGCTACAGCGCCCGCGAAGTCGCCGAGCTGGCCGGGATCGGGCTCGAGAGCCTGCAGCGCTTCAGCTCCGCGCTCGGGGTTCCCTACGGGGACCCGGACGAGCCGCGCGGGACCGAGGCCGACCTCGAGGCGGCGCGCCGGATCAAGGCATTCCTCGACGCCGGTCTGCCGGAGGACGGGATGCTGCAGGTGGCGCGGACGATCGGGATGGGGACGGCGCGGATCGCCGAAGCCAACCGCGAGCTGATCATCCGCACCCTCACCCAGCCCGGTGACACCGAGCGCGACGTCGCCCTCCGCTTCGCCGCCGCGGCCGAGTACATGCTGCCGCTCGCCGGGCCGACCGTGGTCTACGCGCTGCAGGCGCACCTGCTGGAACAGATCCGCCGCGACGTGATCGGCGCCACCGACCTCGCCTCGGGGGAGCTCGGCGGCACCGTCGAGCTCACCGTCTGCTTCGCCGACCTGGTCGAGTTCACCCGCCTCGGCGAGGAAATCGCCGCCGAGGAGCTGGGCGAAGTCGCCGGCCGCCTCGAGGAGATGGCGACGGCCGTGGCCGAGCCGCCGGTGCGGCTGGTGAAGACGATCGGCGACGAGGTGATGCTCGTCTCCAGCGAGGTCGAGCCGATGGTCGCCGCCGCGCTCAACCTGATCCGCGCGGCCGAGGAGGAAGGGCAGCAGTTCCCCTGGCTGCGCGCGGGGATCGCCAGCGGCCCCACTCTGCCGCAGTCGGGCGACTACTACGGCCGCCCGGTCAACCTCGCCAGCCGTATCACCAACGTCGCCCGTCCCGGCAGCGTCGTCCTCGACGAGGCGACCAAGGACGCCGCCGGCGAGGGCTTCGACTACTCCTACGTCGGCGAACGACGCCTCAAGGGCCTCGACTACCGCGTGAAGCTGTACCGCGCCCGCCTGCCGGGGGAAAAGAGAGGCTAGCAGCGATGCATGATCATGCATCCAAGGCTAAAATTCTTGCCCATCAGGTGGATTTACCGCATAAGATGCATGATCATGCATGCCAAGTATCGACTTGCCGAAGTCGCAGCTGAGGGAATCGGGAGCGCCGTTCGCGCTCAGCGAGAGCGTACGGGTCTGCGTCAGGACGAGCTGGCATTTGCCGCCGGCGTCAGCACCCGGGTCGTCCATCAGATCGAGCACGGGAAAGCGACCAGCCGCCTCGACAGCATCGTCGCCGTGTTGGATGCGCTGGGCATGACGTTGGACGTCGTCCAGGGCAGGGGAAACAAGGGTGGGAGTGAGGCTTGATGGCAGAGGTCGGAGAGCGGCTTCGCGTCTTTCTCAACTCCCAGCTGGTGGGGGAGATCGAACGGCGAGGACCGTCGCGGTATCGATTCTCTTATGCAGCGGACGTGCAGGAGCGAGATCGGCCCGACGAGGCGGTTTTGTCCGCTTCTCTGCCTCTCCAGATGCAGCCTTTTCCTCCGGCGGCCGCGGCGCCATTCTTCGAGGGCCTGCTGCCCGAGGGAAACGTGCGGAGTTCGCTCGCCCGGTCCTTTCGGATCAGCGAGGAAGACGGCTTTGGCTTGCTGCGAGCTCTTGGGGGGGATTGCGCAGGGGCCGTCGCGGTTCTTCCCCCCGATGCTGAGCCCGCGCCACCGGGAGGAGGTGGATTTCGCCCCCTATCGGAGCGAGATCTCGAGCAGCTGATCGAGGATCTTCCGCGGCACCCTCTCGGTGTCGATCCGGGCGATGCGGGGGTGCGTCTCAGCCTCGGGGGAATCCAGCACAAGCTGGTCTTGGCGGGTGCTCCCTTCCCCGGGTTCAGCCAGCCTCTCGACGGTGCACCCAGTACCTGCCTGCTGAAGCCCGAACTGGGGCAATACGAGGACTTGGTCACCAACGAGGCGTTCTGCATGCGGGTGACCCGCACGGCCGGTTTGCGAGCGGCCTTCGTGAACGTGTTCCGGATCGGTGCCACCCCTTGCCTATACGTCGAGCGGTTCGACCGTGTGACCGACGCGGATCGCAACGTCTTCCGGGTCCATCAGGAGGACATGTGCCAGGCGCTTGGTCTTCTGCCGGCGGCCAAGTACGAAGACAACGGCGGGCCGTCCGTCGCCGCCATCGTCCAGCTCCTGCGCGCTCTCCGCGGCCCCTTCATGGCGCGGGACGTCAACGACTTCATCCACGCGGTGCTGGTGAACTTCCTGCTCGGCAACAGCGACGCCCACGGCAAGAACTTCGCCTTGCTCTATGAGCCGGAATCAGGGGTGCGGCTCGCCCCGTTGTACGACGTCGTCTCGACCGCCGCCTACCCCGAGCTCACCCAGCGGATGTCGATGGCGCTCGGCGGCGTCACCGATCCGGCCAAGGTGGACATGCAGGCCTGGGCGCGCCTTGCAGAGGAATGCCAGCTGAGCCGTGGGATCGGTCCGATCGTGCGGCGGCGTAGCGCGGGCCTGCTGCGAGCGGCGGAAGGCTGGCGCCGGAACGCCCTCCATGATCGCTGGCACCGCGACGTGATCGACGCGATCATCGAGGTCGCCCGAACCCGCGCCGCCCAGCTGCTCGAGAGCTAAGCGGGCTTGCGGGCCGAGACCAGCAAGTTGTAGAAGAGCTCGGCCGGGAGATGGGGCTCGAGCAGGCGGGTGTCGACTTTCTGCAGGGCGATGTAGCTGCGGAAGGCGAAGCGGCGCCAGCCGAAGGGGATCGACTCGGGCTCGGCGCTCGACTCGACCGTGCGCAGGCCCCAGCCCCAGGCGTTGGAGAGGAGCTCCTCGCCGCCGACGCGGCGCTGCTCGAAGCCGGCGTCGCGGAGCAGGCGGCGGAGGTCGGCGGGGGCGAAGGCGTGGACGTCGACCTCGCCCTCCAGCGAGTGGCCGTCGGACTGTTCAGCCTCGGCGACGGCGCGCTGCTCGGCGCCGATCGCCCGCCGCCAGAGCGGCGCCAGCGCCAGCCCGGTGCGCTTCGGCACCGCCGCCAGCGTGTCGCCGTAGCGGGAGGGCTCGCCGGCGAAGGCGATCATCCCGCCCGGCCGCAGGACGCGGCGGAATTCGGCGAAGGCCCGGTCGAGGTCGGGGATGTGGTGGAGGACGGCGTGGCCGAAGACGAGGTCGAAGCTCTCGTCCTCGAACGGCAGCGCCTCGGCCTCAGTGGTGACCGTGCTCACCTCATCGAGCCCGAGCGCCTCGGCGGTGGCGGCGAGGCGCGTCAGCATCCCGGGGGAGATGTCGGTCGCGGTCAGCCGCTCGATCACCCCGAGCTGGACCAGGTTGAGCGAGAAGTAGCCCGTGCCCGAGCCGATCTCCAGTGCGTCGCCGAAGGAGCGTCCCTTCAGCCCGCCCAGCGCCTTGACCAGCTTCAGCCGCACCTGCCGCTGCCCGACCTCGCCGAAGTCGATGCCCCACTTGGCGTCGTACTCCTCGGCGGCCGCGTCGTGGTAGCGGGTGTTGACGTCCTTGATGTGCTCCGGGGTGGCGGAGGGAGAGGCCGGCATCGGGCGGGAACTCTACGCGGAAAGGCGCAATGCACGGCTGCAGGTGGGCGAATAGCGTTCCGCCCATCGCCGAGGAGTTCCTACAGCTGAACCAGCCGCCCGGCGTGCCGCCGCTGCCGTTGACGGGCGAGCGGACGCTGCCCGACGTGCCGGAGGAGAACTACTGGTTCCGCCGCCATCTGGTCGTCTACGAGTGGATCGCCGCGCGGACCGAGGGGCTACGGGTGGTCGACATGGCCTGCGGCGAGGGCTACGGCTCCGACGTGCTCGCCCGCGTCGCCGCCAGCGTCGTCGGCGTCGACGCCAACCCCGAAGCGCACGAGCACGCGCGGCTGCGCTACCAGCGGCCGAACCTGCGCTTCGAGCGCGATCTGGTCGAATCGTTCGCCGAGCCCTGCGACGCGGTCGTCTTCCTGCAGACGATCGAGCACGTCCAGGACCCCGGCGCGATCCTCGAGCACTTCAAGTCGATGCTGGCGCCGGGGGGCGTCGCCTATGTCTCGACCCCGAACCTGCTGACGCTGGCGCCGGCGGGGGCCGAGAAGTCCGACAACCCCTGGCACGTGAAGGAGTACCGGGCCGAGGAGTTCCGGCAGCTCTGCGAGGCCCACTTCGAGCGGGTCGAGCTGTTTGGCCTCTTCCACGCCCGCAAGCTGCGTGCCCACGAGCTGGCGATCAAGCTCGGCTGGGACTCGGTCCACAAGCGCCTCGGCCTGACCAAGCCCTTCTACGGCCGCTTCACCCCCGCGATCGCCGCCTCCGACTTCCGCCTCAAGGAGGCCCCCCTGGACCGGGCGCTGGACTTCCTCGCCGTCTGCCGTGCCCCCTGACCACCCCCGAACTGCATCAACTTTTCTAT
>DATHFL010000131.1:0-6799 GCA_035318125.1 Solirubrobacterales bacterium
GTCCGTGTTGGAACCGCCGATGAAGAAACCACCACCGAGCGTCTCCTCGCCCGAGAGGCAGGCGGCGGTTTTGCCCTTGCTGGTTTCGGTATTCGCCGCGATCGAGTCGCTGCGCTGGGTTGCAGCCTGGATCCGGCTCTCCGCGTTTTCGTTAGCGGCTGCCGCTGCGGCGCCCGCTTCTTCGGCCAGTTTTTTGGCGGAGTCAGCGGTCGCTTGCGCGTTGTTGGCGCTGGTTTGCGCCGCGGCCGCCGCGCTCACGCCTTTTTTGGCTTCGGTGAGCGCCGTGTTGGCCGTGCTCTGAGCGTTGTTCGCGGTGCTCTGCGCGGCGTTGGCCTTTTTCAGCGCTTTTTTGGCGATGCTCTTCGCCGAAGCTGAAATGCTGGCTACCGGATTGGAGGGACCGCCCAAGGCTGGGACCGCCAGTGCCAACGCGAGAAACACGCTCAAACCCAAGACTGCGTAACGCCTTTTCATACTTTGCTCCCTCCCCAGGGTTTTGCCCTGGTAATCGATCCGGTTGAAGGCATTGGATCATATGTAGCGGGGTGGCGCAATGCGGGCTTTTATCAATTAATCCTGAGTGAAACCGATCGCGAGGCGGCTGCAATGGCTCAACCCGAGGTCCGAAACCGCTTCTTCGACCCCGGCTGAGGCTTCTTCGGCCTCCTTGGCGCGGGCGAGCAGCGCCGTCCGGTTGCCTTCCGTGGCCACCCGCGCGAGAGCTCCGATCCTCGCTTCCACCTCCTGCAGCGCCGCGTCGAGGGCGCGGGCCTCCTCCAGCCGGTCGGAGGGCACTTTGAGGGCGTCGAAGTCCGAGCGCCATTCCGCCACCACCGGCAGCAGGTCGCGGGCGCTGCTGTCGGGGGCCTTCCCCTGCAGCCCCGCGCGCTCGACCGCGACGATCTGGCGCTTGGCGGCGATGCACATCTGGTCGGCGGCGATCGTGTAGGCGTCGCGGGGGATCGTCTCTTCGTCGTCGCTGAGGGCGATGAAGGCGCCCACGGCGATCGCCAGGGCGGCAACGGTGGCGCCGGTGATGAGGCGGGTCCGCCGGTCGGTCCCCACCAGATCGCCCAGTCGCTGGCGCCAGGAGCGCTTCGGCTTCGGCTCGGCCTTGGCGAGGGCCGTCCCACAGGAGCTGCAGAACCTGTCGCCAGGCTCGTTCGGCGTTCCGCAGCGGGGGCAGTGCACGCGGCCAAGCTATAACAGCCTCCCCGTTGCCGTCGTCTAGATTTAGGCGATGGTGCCACCGAGGCGGCGGCTTGGCCGCACCCTGACGATCCTCACCCTGATGTCCGCCCTCGGCGTCTTCGCGATCGCGCTGGCGGGCTGCGGGTCGAGCGGCGACGAGACCAGCGCCACGGGGGCCGTCAGCTCCGAGGGCTCAAGCGCGGAAACCGGTCCCACCGCGTCGGGGCCGAGCGGGAAGCAGCAGGGGACCGCGAAGTCCGAGCGCGGGGAGGCCGCTGGCGGGGACCGATCCAAGGGATCGGGCAAGGCGAGGCCCGAGGCGAAGCCGAAGCGCTCGCCCGACTCCAAGCAGGGCCAGTCGCAGCAGGGCGGCGCTCAATCTGGCGAGGGCAAGTCGGTCTGCCCGAAGGGTATGAGCAGGGCGGAGTGCAAGCGGCGGATCGAAACGGCCGTCAACGGGGACCAGGCCCCCGGCAAGGAGGTGTCCGATCCCTCGGACTGTGTCGAAGCGCTGGGCGAAAAGCAGTGCAAGGAAATCGTGCAGGCGCAGAAAGAAGGGGAAGAGGGAGCTGGAAAGTCGGTCTCGCCCCAGACCTGCCTGGACGAATACAGCCGCGAGTTCTGCGAAGAACGCTTCGGCGAACAGGCCGAACGGCAAGCCGGCCAGTAGCGCCTTGGCCTTGGACGTCGCCAACGTCTCCGAGATTGGGGTCGCGCCGGGACAGCTGCCGGCGACGATGGCCGCCTGGGTGCTGCGCCCCGAGCGCGAGGGCGATCTGACCAGCGCCTACGAGGTCGAGGAGGTCGAGGTGCCGGAGCCGGGGCCGTTCGAGGTCGTGGTCCGGGTGATGGCCGCCGGGGTCAACTTCAACAGCATCTGGGCGGCGCTGGCGGAGCCGATCTCGATCTTCCCCTACGGCGACCACCCGCAGTGGGGGCACCACATCGCCGGCTCCGACGGCTCCGGCGTCGTCTGGAAGGTCGGGCCGGGGGTGACGCGGTGGAAGCCGGGCGACGAGATCGTGATCCAGGCCAACCACGCCTCCTACGAGGACCCCGAGGTCCACGGCCTCGACCCGCTGGCCGCTCCCAGCCAGCTCGGCTACGGCTACCAGACCACCTGGGGGACCTTCGCCCAGTTCGCCAAGGTGCAGGCGCAGCAGCTGCTGCCGAAGCCGCCGGCCCTCTCCTGGGTCGACTCATCCTCCTACGCGGTCACCTACTTCACCGCCCACCGGATGCTGATCAACAAATGCGATCTGCAGGCGGGTGACAACGTCCTCGTCTGGGGTGGGGCGGGCGGCCTCGGCGTCTTCGCCACCCAGATCTGCCGGGCCGCCGGCGCCAACGCCCTGGCGATCGTCTCCTCGCCGCAGAAAGGCGAGGTGGCGAAGCGGCTCGGGGCCGTCGACTACATCGACCGCTCCGAGTTCGCGGAGATGGTCCGCAGGGGCGGCGAGAGCGCGGAGGAGGAGAAGCGGCGGTCCGCGGCGACGCGGGCCTTCGCCAAGCGGGTGAAGGAGCTGCTCGGCGACGCCCCCGACATCGTCTTCGAACACGTCGGCAAGGAGGTCTTCCCGACCTCGGTCTTCACCGTGAAGCCGTTCGGCAAGGTCGTCACCTGCGGGGCGACGACCGGCTACCAGCTCGATTTCGACGTCCGCTACCTGTGGATGCGCCAGAAGCAGATCATCGGTTGTCATGCCTTCAACGCCTATGAGGCCTGGCGCGCCAACGAACTCGTCCACGGGGGGAAGATCCGCCCGGTCCTCTGGAAGGCGTTCGGCTTCGAGCAACTCCCGGTGGCCCACCGGCTGGTCGACGAGAACCGCCACATCGGCAAGATCGCGATCCGGATCGGCGCCGGCGACGAAACCGAGGGCAAGCGCGCCCCGGGCCCCGACGCGATCCGGATCGACACGCTCGTCTGAAGCGCTACCAGAGGACTTCTATTCCGTAGCGATGCAGGTCTTGGTCGGCGCTGACGAGGGTGAGGCCCTCGATCTCGGCTTGCGCGACCAGCACGCGGTCGAAGGGATCTCGGTGGCGCATCGGCAGCGTCCCGACGCGATCGGCGTGGCGAGCGGTGATCGGCAGCAGGTCGACCCCCGCTCGCTCCAGTTGCTCAAGCAGGTCGGAGGGAGTGTCGAGCTTGCCGAGCCGGCGCTTGATCGCAACCTCCCAGATGACGACGGCGCTGATCACGATTCTGTCTTTCCCGCCAATCGCCTCTCGCGCTTTTTCGCCGATCCGATCTGGTTCCCCGGCCATCCACCAGAGCACGACGTGGGTGTCGAGCAGGAGGCTCAGGACCGCATGCCGAGCGAGTCGGCGAGATCGTCGGGCAGCTCGTCGAAGTCGTCGGCGATCTTGACCTTTCCGCTCCAGGCGCCGACGAGAGAGGCGAAGCCTGCCCCTTGGCGCTCGGGGACGAGCCGCGCCGCCGGCTCGCCCCGCCGCGTGATCACGATCTCCTCGCCCGCTTCCACGCGCTCGACCAGCTTCGAAAGCTGGGTCTTCGCTTCGTGCATCCCTACGTGCGCCATGGGGGCAGCGTAGCAAACCTAGCTAGAGGTCTAGCTAGACTTCTACACGCGAGCGTCTCGCGCTGACAATCTGGGAGTAAGTGCCCGACAATTTGGGATTGCGGGGTGTACAGATTGGGAGTAGCCCTGCATTTGGCTGGAAAAAAAGGCTAGACCATCCGCGGCACGTGCCGTGGCTCCAGGGTGCCTTCGGCTTCGGCCTCGGCGCGCTTGGACCAGCGGTTGAGCTCGCGGCGGGCGAGGACCATTTTGTGGACCTCGTCGGGGCCGTCGGCGAGGCGGAGCATGCGGCTGAAGCGCCACATGATCGCCAGCGGCGTGTCGTCGGTCATCCCGAGCGAGCCGTGGACCTGGATCGCCCGGTCGAGCACGTCCATCACCATGTTGGCGGCGACGATCTTGATCGCCGAGATCTGCTGGCGGGCGGCGCGCTTGCCCTCGGTGTCCATTTTCCAGGCGGCGAAGAGGGTGAGCAGGCGGGCCTGGTCGATCTCCATCCGCGAGGTGGCGATCGACTCCTGGACGAACTGCTTGTCGCCGAGCGGGCCGCCGAAGGCGGAGCGTTCGTTGGCGCGGCGGCACATCATCTCGTGGGCGCGCTCGGCGGTCCCGATCGCCCGCATGCAGTGGTGGATGCGCCCCGGGCCGAGCCGGTCCTGGGCGACCGCGAAGCCGGCGCCGCGCTCGCCGAGCAGGTTCTCCTTCGGCACCCGGCATTCTTCGTAGCGGATCTCGCAGTGGCCGGGACCGCCGTCGTGGCCCATCACCGAGATCGGCCGCACCAGGTTGAAGCCGGGGGTGTCGGTGGGGACGCAGATCATCGAGGCGCGGCCGTAGGGGTGGGCGTCGGGGTCGGTGACGACCATCGCGATCGCCAGGTCGGCGCCGACCGCGCCGGAGGTGAACCACTTGTGGCCGTCGATCACCCACTCGTCGCCGTCGAGGACGGCGCGCGCCTGCAGCAGGGTCGGGTCGGAGCCGGAGACCTCCGGCTCGGTCATCGAGAAGCAGGAGCGGATCCTCCCCTCCAGCAGCGGCTCCAGCCAGCGCTCGCGCTGTTCCGGCGTCCCGTGCTCGGCGAGGATCTCCATGTTGCCGGTGTCCGGCGCCGAGCAGTTGAAGGCCATCGGCGCCGCCATCGGGCTGCGTCCCATCTCCTCGCAGAGCAGGCCGTACTCCCAGTTGGACAGCCCCGGCCCGAAGCGCTCGTCGGGCATGAACAGGTTCCACAGCCCCTCCGACTTCGCCTTCTCGCGGACCGCGACCAGGCGCTCGGGGTAGGGGACGCCGGGGCCGACCTCCGCGTCGAGCGCTTCCATGATCTCGCGCTCCTGCGGGTAGATCTCGGCGTCGATGAAGTCGAGCACGCGCTCGCGCAGCTGCGCCACCTCGGGGCTGGGGTTGAAGTCCATCGGTTTCCTCTCCTCGTCCGCTCTGGAGGGCCGAACGGTATTCGATCGGCGGCTCAGGAACGCCGGTAGCGGGCGAAGAGCTCGCCCTCGTGCTCCAGCAGCCAGACCAGCTCCAGCCCGATCACCCCCGGCAGCGGCCCCTCGACGATCCGCGGCGCCTCGCCGCCGCTCAGCTTCGGCGCGATCGTCAGGAAGAGGTCGTCGACGAGGCCGTCGGCGTGCATCTGCGCGTGGACGTGGGGGCCGCCCTCGGAGAGCAGGGCCCTGACCCCGTGCTCGTGGCGCAGCTGGCGCATCGCCTCGGTGAAGTTGACGGCGCCGGGGTGGCGGACCAGCTCGACCGCGGCGGCGGTCTGCGGCGGCTCGGCCTCCGAGGAGGTGAAGATCAGCACCCGGGCGTCGGGGTCGGCGAAGAGCGGCGCGTCCCAGGGGAGGTCGAGTCGGCCGCTGATCAGGACCGCCAGCTGCTTCATCGGCCCGTAGCGCTCGACCCGCATCGTCCCGGCGCCGATCATCACCGCGTCGAAGCGCCTCCGCAGCCCCGCCAGCATCTCCGTGTCGGCGTCGGAGCCGATCGGCCCCGAGCGCCCTTCGATCGTCGCCCGGCCGTCGAGCGTGGCGACGAAGTTCATCGCCACCAGGGGACGGTCCTCGCGCGGTTGCTCCTGCGGCCGGTAGGTCTCGAGCTGCGCGGAGACCGTGGTCGGGCCGGGATCGGGTAAGAGCCGCCTCATCGGCGGCAGGCTACCCCTGCGCTGAGGCGGCCAATCTCATTTCGGCTGCGGCAAGCCGAACAGCATCAGTCCTGCGCAGGAATGAACTGGCTTCTCCCCTGACTTCGTCATCCGCGCCGCGCTTGCCGCCTGCTCGTTGAGGACCGCTTCCAGAACTTCATCCATGATCTTGCTCAGGTGTTCGAACCCCTGTGAGTCGAGCAGGAGGGGAGTTCGGCTCACGTGGCGGTCATGGCGGTTATCGAAGGTGCCCTTCTCTAGCGCCCGCGAGACATCCTTGATGAGCGTGTCCAGGATGTGGGCGGAGAACGCATTTCTCACCGCCGGCGTGAGGTTTTCCCATTCCTCGGTGGAGACCAGAGGGCGCTCGACCGCTTTGTAGAAGTGGGCGACGGTCCCTCGTACCTGCTCCTCCCGGACGAGCTCGATCAGGTCGAGCTCGTCAAGGACCCGGACGTGGTAGCTGACGTTGCTGAGGTCGTGTTCGAGCAGTTCGGAGATTTCCCGGGGGCTGGCCACCCGGTCGCTGAGAACGGTGAGGCATTCCTGCCGCAAGGGGTGGCTCAGCCCCTTCACAAGCTGGTCGTTTACCGGCCTCCCGAAGCTGCCCCCGCTCGACCTCTCGGTGGCTTTGGCTGAGGCCCCCTTTTTCTTCGCTCGTTTGCTCATTTTCTCTCCCTCCAATCTACCGCCGATCAGTACAGAGTACTCGCGCATTTATATCTCGCTAAATGCGCCCCTGCGCCAACTTGCTGCAAAACATTGCAGTAAACCCCCTGTCGTAGCCACACCTGACCTGGGGGAAGGAGGTGAGGGGGAATGACGATCCGTGCGCACGCAGCGGTGATTCCAGCGATCTCGACGTCGAAGAGCTCGTAGGGATAGGTAAGGGGGGCGGCCGACTGGCTCGCCCCCC
>DATHFL010000132.1:0-10167 GCA_035318125.1 Solirubrobacterales bacterium
CCCAGACGCTCACCGACCACCTCTACCAGGAGCTCCGCGACCAGGCGATCCGCGTGATCCGCGCCGTCGGCGTGGAGACCGGGGGGTCCAACGTGCAGTTCGCCGTCAGCCACGAGACGGGCGAGATCGTCGTCATCGAGATGAACCCGCGCGTCTCGCGCTCCTCGGCGCTGGCCTCGAAGGCGACCGGGTTCCCGATCGCGAAGATGGCGGCGAAGCTGGCGGTCGGCTACGCGCTGGAGGAGATCCCCAACGACATCACCCGCGCCACCCCCGCCTCCTTCGAGCCGACGATCGACTACGTCGTCACCAAGATCCCGCGCTTCGCCTTCGAGAAGTTCCCCGGCTCCGAGGGCCGCCTCTCGACCTACATGCAGAGCGTCGGCGAGGCGATGGCGATCGGCCGCACCTTCCGCGAGTCATTCGCCAAGGCGATGCGCTCGCGCGAGCTCGACAGCGCTCCCGACATCCCCGAGTCCGACGAGGATCTGCTGGCGGCGATCGCGGTCCCCAGCGCCGAGCGCTTCGACCTCGTCCTCGCCGCCTTCGAGCGCGGCCTCGGGGTCGAGGCGGTGCACGAGGCCTGCATGGTCGACCGCTGGTTCCTGCGCGAGCTGGAGGCGCTCGCCACCGAAGGCGACGGCACCGACGGCCTCGCCCGCACCTACAAGGCGGTCGACACCTGCGCTGCCGAGTTCGAGGCGGCGACGCCCTACTACTACTCGGGCCACGAGCGCCCACGCCACGACGGCTCGCCGCCGGCCAGCGAGATCCGCCGCGGCGACAAGGACTCGGTGGTCATCCTCGGCGCCGGCCCGAACCGGATCGGCCAGGGGATCGAGTTCGACTACTGCTGCGTCCACGCAGCGATGACCGCGCGCGAGCTCGGCCGCGACGCGGTGATGGTCAACTGCAACCCGGAGACCGTCTCCACCGACTACGACACCTCGAACCGGCTCTACTTCGAGCCGCTGACGGCGGAGGACGTGCTCGCCGTCTGCGAGCAGGAGCGGCCCGAGGGCGTGATCGTCCAGTTCGGCGGCCAGACGCCGCTGAAGCTCGCCCGCACCCTCGAAGAGGCCGGTGTGCCGCTCCTCGGCACGCCGGTCGACGCGATCGACCTCGCCGAGGACCGGGGCCGCTTCGGCGCCCTGCTGCGCCGGCTCGGGGTCGAGCACCCGCCCTACGGGACCGCGCTCTCGGCCGAGGAGGCGGAGGTGATCGCCGAAGAGGTCGGCTTCCCGCTGCTGGTCCGGCCCTCCTACGTCCTCGGCGGCCGGGCGATGGAGATCTGCTACTCGACCGACGACCTCAAGGCCTACCTCAGCAAGCACGTGAAGGCCGACCAGGAGCACCCGCTGCTGCTCGACCGCTTCCTCGAGAACGCGATCGAGGTCGACGTCGACGCGCTCGGCGACGGCGAGGAGGTCTACGTCGCCGGGATCATGCAGCACGTCGAGGAGGCCGGCGTCCACTCCGGCGACTCGGCCTGCGTGATCCCGCCGCTCAGCCTCGGCGAGGAGATGCTGGAGCGGATCCGCGCCACCAGCGAGCGGATCGCGCTTGAGCTTGGCGTCGTCGGCCTGATCAACATCCAGTACGGGGTCGCCGCCGGCAACCTCTACGTGATCGAGGCCAACCCGCGCGCCTCCCGCACCGTCCCCTTCGTCTCGAAGGCAATCGGGGTGCCGCTGGCGAAGCTCGCCTGCCGGCTGATGCTGGGCGAGAAGCTCGCCGACCAGGAGCTGCCGCAGGGACCGCTGGAGCACGTCAGCGTCAAGGAGGCGGTGCTGCCCTTCGCCCGCTTCGCCGGCGCCGACTCGGTCCTCGGGCCGGAGATGAAGAGCACCGGCGAGGTGATGGGGATCGCCGGCGACTTCCCGACCGCGTTCGGCAAGGCCCAGGCCGCCGCCGGGGTGCGGCTGCCGACCGAGGGCTCGGTCTTCATCACCGTCACCGACACCGACAAGCCCGCCGCGACCCAGCTCGCGACCCGCTTCCACGACCTCGGCTTCGAGGTGATCGCGACCGGCGGCACCGCCCAGGCGATCGAGCGGATGGGGGTGCCGGTGACCCGGATCAACAAGCTGCACGAGGGCTCGCCGCACGTCCTCGACCTGATCCGCAAGCGCAAATGCGACCTCGTCATCAACACCCCGACCGGCTCCGGCGCCCGCGCTGACGGCTACGAGATCCGCACCGCCGCCGTCCGCCACGGCATCCCCTGCGTGACCACGATGACCGGCGCCACCGCCGCCGTCCGCGCGATCGCCGCCGGCAAGCAGGGCGACGCCGAGGTCCGCTCGCTGCAGGAGATCCACCGCGGCACCGTGCGGGCACCGCAGCCGCGATGACCGCCCCCTTCGGCCGCCGTCTCTGCGAGGTCGCCGAGAACCAGGCCTCGGGCGGCTACCGGATCTTCTCCCTGCTCGACCGCGAGGGCCCGGCGCCGCAGCCCGGCCAGTTCTACATGCTGGCCAGCGAGCGCAGCTGGGGGGAGGGGGGAGGCCGCCCCTTCCTGCCGCGGGCGATCTCGGTGGCGGAGACGGCGCCGGCCAAAGACGGCGTCCGGCTCGACTTCCTGGTCGAGGGCGTCGGCCCCGGCACCGATCGCCTCTGCGAGCTGGAGGCGGGGGAGCGCGTCTGGGTTGCCGGCCCGCTCGGAAACGCCTTCTCGACCCCGCAAGAGGTCAACCCGGATGCCGCCGGGGCGATCCTGGTCGGCGGCGGCATCGGCATCGCCCCCCTCGCGATCTGGCGCCGCCACCTGGTCGAACGCGGCATTCCCCTGCGAGTGCTGCTGGGCTTCCGCAACCAAGAGCACTCCGGAGGTCTCAACGAGCTCTTCTGCTCCGGCGGCTCCCTCTGCCCCGACGTCCGCCTCGCCAGCGAGGACGGCCACGCCGGCCACAAGGGCTACGTCACCGACCTCCTGGCGACGATGCTCGCCGGCGACAACGCCGCCTCAGCCGTCGTCTACTCCTGCGGCCCCCCGGCGATGCTCGAGGCGGTTGCCGAGCTCTGCGGCTCTCAGGGCGTCTCATACCAACTGGCCGAGGAGAGTCCGATGGCCTGTGGCTTCGGTGCCTGCTTCGGCTGTGCAGTCCCAAAGCCTGGAGGCGGCTATCTCCGCCTGTGCGTAGATGGTCCTGTTTTGAGCTCTGGGCCGGCGGGTCCTGTCTCCGATATTGGGCTCTCCCTACCGGGAGAGTCCTCAATATCGTCGCCACCCCCCGGCAGGGAGGAAGGCGAGGGACGGTCAAGTGGCGGGGTCGAGTTTTGTGGGGTGCGGCTTGAGCACCCGGTGATCAATGCGTCGGGGACTTATGACGCGATCGCTGCGAGGAAGGTATTTGGGGATCGACTGCTCGAAGAGTTCCCATTTTCGGCGTTCGTCTCGAAGACGATTACGCCGGAGCCCAGAGTGGGGAACGCTCCGCAGCGGATCTGGGAGACGCCGGCCGGGATGATCAATTCGATCGGGCTTCCGAACAAGGGCCTGGAGGGTTTTCTGGCCGAGGACTTGCCGTTGCTGGCGGAGCTGCCAGCGCCATTGATTGTCTCTGTGATGGCTACGAACCGCGAGGACTTTTCTCGGCTGGTTCGCGAGGTGGGGGAGCGGGACGAGGTTGCTGGGATCGAGCTGAACGTGTCCTGCCCCAACGTGCACTCGGGTCTGATCGTGGGAGAGCAGCCGGCTGAGACGGAGGGGCTTTTGGAAACCCTGAGGCCTCTCACCGGGAAGCCTTTGATCGTGAAGCTCACTCCCAACGTGGCCGATCCGGGGGCTGTCGCGGTTGCCGCGGAAGCTGGGGGGGCAGATGCGGTTTCGCTGATCAACACGCTGAAGGCGAGCGCGATCGATCCGGCGAGCGGCGAGCCGGCCTTGGCGGCCGGGCACGGGGGGCTTTCGGGTCCCGCGGTGAGGCCGATCGCGTTGCAGCAACTGCGCGCGGTAATTGCCGCGGTTGAGATCCCCGTGATCGGGATGGGAGGGATCTCCAACGGGGCCGACGCGGCCGAGTTCCTTGCTGCGGGGGCGGCGCTGGTCGCGGTCGGAACGGAGAATTTCAGGGACCCGCGGGCGGGAGCCCGGATTGCAAAGGAGCTCGAAATGGCGCGCGCGACCGGCCGTCCGACGGCCGCCGTACTCGACCTCGAGTAGAGGTTGAGATGAATTTCGGGTCAATTGGGGTCCCGCACCTTGCAGGCCGGTGAACCGCGGCTATACTCGCCGCGCACATGCCAGCCCCCCCAGTCAAATCGTCGCTCGCAGCCCCCGAGCGGTCCCTCGACCAGCGGATGGAGGCCCTCAAGCGAGCCAACGACATCCGCACCGCACGGGCGAAACTGAAGAAGGACCTGAAGGCGAACCGGGCGAGCATCCAGACGATTTTGCTGGACCCGCCCGAGTACGTCCTCACCGCGAAGGTCTTCGACATGCTCCTCGCCGTCCCGAAGTACGGCCGGGTGAAGACCAACCGCATCCTCAACCAGTGCCGGATCTCACCGTCGAAGACGATCGGCGGCCTCTCCGAGCGCCAGCGCACTGAGCTCATAAACCAGCTCCGCCGTTAAGGCTGCTGCAAACCGGCGCATATCGGCGTCCTCGGTCGCTCGCGTGCGAAGCACGCCACGCTCCCTGCGTCCGACCGATCTGCTTGGTTTTCGCAGCCTTAGGGTTGGAGCAATGGCCAAAGTCTTCGTCATCACCGGGCCCTCCGGGGTCGGCAAGGGAACCCTGATCCGGGAGCTGCTGCAGCGGGTTCCCGACCTCGAGCTGTCGGTCTCGGCGACGACGCGGGCGCCGCGCGAGGGCGAGGTCGACGGGCGCGACTACCACTTCCTCACCCCCGAGCAGTTCGACGAGCGGATCGCCGCCGAAGACTTCCTCGAGTTCGCCACCTACAGCGGCAACCTCTACGGGACCCTGCGCAGCGAGGTCGAGCGCCGGGTCGGGGAGGGCCACTCGGTGGTTCTGGAGATCGAGGTGCAGGGCGCCCGGCAGGTGCGGGCGGCGATGCGCGAGTCGATTCAGGTCTTCATCGCGCCGCCCGACCCGGCGGTCCTGCGCGAACGGCTCGACGGCCGCGGCACCGACTCCGCGGAGGCGATCGACGCCCGGCTCGAAGTCGCGGCGCAGGAGATGGCGGCGCAGGACGAGTTCGCCTACCGCATCGTCAACGACGACCTCGAACGCGCCGCCGACGAGCTGGTTTCAATCGTGCGCGGCGAGCTCGGACTGGCCTCCGCGGGCTGATCCTCTAGACTCGGCCGCCGATGATCAAACCACGCGTAGACAAGCTTCTCGAGCACGCCGATTCCCATTACGCCGCCGTCGTCGTCGCGGCGAAGCGCGCTCGTCAGATCAACAGCTACTTCCACAACCTCGGCGAGGGCGGCTTCGGCGAGTACCCGCCGCCGATGGTGGCAGCGGGCACCGACCGGAACTACCTCTCGATGTCGCTCGAAGAGCTCGCCCAGGGCAAACTGAAATACGAGTACCGCGCCTAGCGCCCGGCGCCGAAGGGGCGCGTTAGGAGCCATCGATGGCCCGACTTCTACTTGGAGTCAGCGGCGGGATCGCCGCTTACAAGTCGTTAGAGCTGGCGCGCCTGGCGACGCTGGCGGGGCACGGCGTGCGGGTGCTGATGACCGAGACCGCGACCCGCTTCGTCGGCGCCGCCTCCTTCGAGGGGATCGTCGGCGCCCCGGTGCTGGTCTCCGAGTTCGAGCGCGACCCGATGCGGGGTGCCTTCCCCGGTGAGGAGCAGGCCGCCCACGACCCGATCGGCCACCTCGAGCTGGCCGGGCGCTGCGACGCCTACCTGATCGCCCCGGCCTCGGCGAACACGATCGCCAAGCTGGCGACCGGCGCTGCCGACTCGATGCTGACCACCTCCTTCCTCGCCTGCAGCGCCCCCCGCCTGGTGGCGCCGGCGATGAACGACCGCATGTACGCGGACGCGGCGACGCAGGCGAACCTGGAGACGCTGCGGGCACGCGGGGTCGAGGTGATCGAGCCCGAGGAGGGCAAGCTCGCCTCGCGCGGCGAGTTCGGGCGCGGCCGCCTGCCCGATCCCGAGCAGTTGCTGGCGCGGGTCGAAGCGGCGCTGCCGGCCGGCGAGTGCCCCTGGGACGGCCTGCGGGTCCTGGTCACCGCCGGCGGCACCCGCGAGCCGATCGACCCGGTTCGCTTCATCGGCAACCGCTCCAGCGGCCGTATGGGCATCGCCCTCGCCGAGGCCGCGGCCAAACGCGGGGCGGAGGTGACGCTGATCGCCGCCAACGTCGCGCTGCCGGCGCCGGCCGGGGTGCGCCGGATCGACGTCGAGACCGCCGCTCAGCTCGCGGCCGCGGCGGAGGAGGAGTTCGGCGAAGCGCACGTATTGCTGATGGCCGCCGCCCCCGCCGACTTCCGCAGCGCCCAGGCGGCGGAGGGGAAGTTGCAGCGCACCGGTTCGCTGGAGCTCTCGCTGGAGCCGACCGAGGACATCCTCGCCGGGCTCGCCGCCAAGCGGTCCGAGGGGCAGACGATCGTCGGCTTCGCCGCCGAGCACGGCGGCGCCGGGGTCGAGAGGGCGCGCGGCAAGCTTGCCCGCAAGGGCGCCGACATGATCGTCCTCAACGACGTCTCCGATCCTGAGATCGGCTTCGAGAGCGATCGCAACGCGGTGACGCTGATCAGCGCCGGGTCCGAGACCGAGGTCCCGATCGCTTCCAAGGAGGCGATTGCCGGGGCGATCCTGGACGAAGTCGACCGGATGCGGGGAAAAGCAGGCCAGCCCACCGCCTGAGCGGGCTATACTGATTGCAAGCTTTTCTGTCCCTATGCGTGTCGAGAAGTGGGCCTGGCCCACTTTTTTTACGCCCAGACCCCAGGCATGACCGACCTCGAGCAGAACATTCGCCAGCAGCTGTCCGACCTGGACGGAGATATCGACCTGGTTGCCATCGAGCAGCCGGGGAACGATGCGCTGCGCCTGTTCGTCGACCACCCCGACGGCGTCGACCTCGCACTTTGCGAAAGGGTCACCCATCACCTGAAGCACCTGCTGGTCGATTATTCGCTCGAGGTCTCTTCGCCCGGCCCCAAGTACAGCCGCACCGCCACCGCTTCCGAAATCAAGGAGTCGCCGCAGTGACCAAAGAGATCGTCGACGCAGTCAAAGCGCTCGAGCAGGAGAAGGGAATCTCAGCCGACAAGTTGATGGACGCCCTCGAGGACGCCCTCCTCTCGGCCTACAAGAAGACTCCCGGGGCTGCCAAATACGCGCGCGTCGACCTCGACCACGAAACCGGCGACTTCCGCGTCTTCGAGCTGATCCTGCCGCCCGAGCTGGAGGAGAAGCTGCTGGCCGAAGCGGCCGAGCAGCAGGAGGAGCCGGAGATCGACCCCGAGACCGGGGAGATGAAAGAACCCGAGGAGCCGGAACTCGACCCGGAGATGATCGCCCCCTACGAGGACCAGATCACCACCCGCGACGTCACCCCCGACGACTTCGGCCGGATCGCCGCCCAGACCGCCAAGCAGGTGATCCTGCAGCGGATCCGCGAGGCCGAGCGGCAGATGATGTACGACGAGTACCAGGACCGGGTCGGCGAGCTGATCACCGGGATCATCCAGCAGTCCGACAAGCGCTACACGCTGGTCCAGCTGCGCGAGCGGGTCGAGGCGCTGCTGCCGAAGTCCGAGCAGGTCTACAACGAGCGCTACGACCACGGGATGCGGGTCAAGGCCGTGATCACCGACGTCTCCGACTCGACCAAAGGGCCGGCGATCGTCGTCTCGCGGCGCAGTCCGGAGCTGATCAAAAGCCTGTTCGAGCTCGAGGTTCCGGAGATCGCCGACAAGCTGGTCGAAATCGTCGGCGTCGCCCGCGAGCCCGGCTATCGCTCGAAGATCGCCGTCGTCTCCCACGCCGACGGGGTCGACCCGGTCGGCGCCTGCGTCGGCCCGCGCGGCTCGCGGGTGCGGATGGTCGTCTCCGAGCTCCGCGGCGAGAAGATCGACATCATCCCCTACAACGAGGAGCCCGCCCGCTTCGTCGCCAAAGCGCTTTCGCCGGCGCGGGTGCGCGAGGTGATCGTCGATGACGACGAGCGGCAGGCCACGGTGATCGTCCCCGACGACCAGCTCTCGCTGGCGATCGGCCGCGACGGCCAGAACGCCCGCCTCGCCGCCCGCCTCACCGGCTGGCGCGTCGACATCAAGTCCGAGACCGAGTTCGCCTCCGAAGAACACGAGGTCGAGGTCGAGGGCGAAGAAACCTTCGACGGCCGCTGCATGGCGGTGCTCTCCAACGGCCGCCGCTGTCCGAACGCGGCGATCCCCGCCTCCACCTACTGCGGCCTGCCGCAGCACCAGGCGCTCTCGCGCTTCGAGACCAGCCAGGTGGCGATCCTGGCCGAGGTCTCCGACGCCGAGGTCGAGATCCTCGCCGACCCGGATGCGGACCAGGGGCAGATCGAAGAGATCGTCTCGCGGGCCGAAGCCAATTTCGTCGAGCCGGAAAAGGCGGCACCCACCGAAGAGGCGTCTGCCGAAGAGACCACCGAGGAGGCGATCGAAGAGGACATCGCCGAGGAGGCCAGGGAAGCCGAGGAGGTCGAGGGCGAGACGCTCGGCGATGATTCCGAAGCAGCCGAGCAGGTACCCGAGGAGGCGGAGCAGGCTTAGTGGCCAAGAAACGGGTTCACGAGATCGCGAAAGCGCAGGGCGTCAGCTCGAAGGAGCTGCTGGCGGCGCTGAAAGCCGCTGGGGTGGAGGCCAAAGCCGCCGCCTCCAGCGTCGAGGAGGCCGATGCGCTGAAGGCGATCGCCGCGGCGAAGGGCAACGGCGGCGCCGAGGCCAAGAAAGCCCCGGCGGAAAAAGCCGCTCCGAAAGCGGAGAAACCCGCTGCTCCGGAGGCGCACAAAGCGGCGCCCAAACCCGCTGCCGCGCCGAAAAAAGGCGGGCAGACCTCGACCAAACCGGTGCGCGCGGGTGGCGCCCAGCAGAGCGGGGGCGCCAGCGCCGCCTCGAAAAAACGCCGCGTGGTGATCGACTCGCAGGCCTCGCGCCGTGAGCAGATGGGCGGGCCGCCGCCGCAGCGCCCGCCCCGCCGTCGCGGGGGCCGTCGCCGCAGGCCGCTGCTCGAGGAGCCGCCGGCGAAACCGGAGACGCCGGCCGAGCCGGAGGCGACCAAGGTCAACTCCGGCGCCACCGTGCGCGAGGTCGCCGAGTCGCTCGGGCTGGCCCCGGCCGAGGTGATCAAAAAACTGATGATGATGGGCGAGATGGCGACGCTCACCCAGACCCTCACCGACGACTCGGTACAGGCGATCGCCGACGAGTACGACCGCAAGGTCGAGATCGTCCACGCCGCCGACGAGGAGCCCGAGGAGCCGGTCTTCGCCGACGCCGACGAGGACCTGGTCGACCGGCCGCCGGTGGTGACGATCATGGGACACGTCGACCACGGCAAGACCTCGCTCCTGGACGCGATCCGCGAGACCGAGGTCGCGGCCGGCGAGGCCGGCGGGATCACCCAGCACATCGGCGCCTACCAGGTCCACCACGACGAGAAGACGATCACCTTCCTCGATACGCCGGGCCACGCCGCCTTCACCGCCATGCGTGCCCGCGGCGCCAAGGTGACCGACGTCGTCGTCGTCGTCGTCGCCGCCGACGACGGCGTGATGCCGCAGACCAAGGAGGCGATCGACCACGCTCGCGCCGCCGACGTGCCGATGCTGATCGCCGTCAACAAGATCGACAAAGAGGGCGCCAACCCCGAAAAGGTCAAAAGCGAGCTCGCCTCCGAAGGGCTCAGCCCCGAGGAATGGGGCGGCGACACCGTCTTCTGCGAAGTCTCGGCGAAGACCCACGAGGGCCTCGACAACCTGCTCGACATGATCCTGCTGGTCACCGAGCTGGAGGAGCTCTCCGCCAACCCCAGCGCGCCGGCCTCCGGCAACGTGATCGAGTCCCAGCTCGACCCGGGTCGCGGCCCCGTCGTCACCGTCCTCGTCCAGCGCGGGACCCTGTGCGTCGGCGACTCGCTGGTCGCCGGGCCGCAGTGGGGCCGGGTCCGAGCGATGCACGACTTCACCGGCAGGGCGGTCGAGGCGGCGGTGCCGGGGATGCCGGTCGAGGTGCTCGGCTTCGACGGGGTCGCCGACGC
Organism: Solirubrobacterales bacterium; assembly: GCA_035318125.1. Lineage (GTDB taxonomy): Bacteria > Actinomycetota > Thermoleophilia > Solirubrobacterales > 70-9 > VAYN01. The sequence continues at coordinate 10,167 of DATHFL010000132.1, forward strand.
C
>DATHFL010000133.1:0-2151 GCA_035318125.1 Solirubrobacterales bacterium
GGGCCCGCGGGCGATCCTCGTCGGCGGCGGCCCGGTCCCCGAGGGGGCGCTGGAAGAGGCGATCGCCAAGGGCGCGACCGTGGTCCAGACCTACGGCCTGACCGAGACCTGCTCGCAGGTGACGACGCTGGCGCCGGGCGACGCGAAGCGCAAGCTCGGCTCCGCCGGCCGGCCGCTGCTGACCACGCACCTGCGGATCCGGGAGGGAGAGATCCTGATCCAGGGACCGACCGTCGCCCCCGGCAGCGCCGACGCCGACGGCTGGCTCCACACCGGCGACCTCGGCCACATCGACGAGGAGGGCTTCCTCTACGTGCAGGACCGGATCGACGACATGATCGTCAGCGGCGGCGAGAACATCGTCCCGGCCGAGGTCGAGGAGGTGCTGCTGCGCCACCCCGAGGTCGCCGAGGCGGCGGTGATCGGCCGCGAGGACCCGGAGTGGCAGCAGGCGGTGACCGCGGTGGTGGTGCTGGAGAGCGACTCGGCGGTGACCCCTGACGACCTGCGCCGCCACTGCGCCGAGCAACTGGCCGGGTTCAAAGTCCCGAAGCGGTTCGAGCTCGCCTCGGCGCTGCCGCGCACTCCCTCGGGGAAGCTGATGCGCAGAGCGCTTCGCTGAGCAGGGCGACCCGATAGCCTGCCGCCCCATGCGAACCGACGACATCTTCTGCGACAAAGACGCCGATCTGAGCAAGCTCGACGGCAAGACCGTCGCCATCCTCGGCTACGGCTCCCAGGGCCACGCCCACGCCCTCAACCTCAAGGACTCCGGCGTCGAGGTGATCGTCGGCCTCCGTCCCGACTCCTCCAGCCGCGCCAAGGCCGAAGCGGCCGGGCTCGAGGTGCTCGACGTCGCCGAAGCCGCCAGCCGCGGCGACCTGGTGATGATCCTGCTCCCGGACGAGAAACAGGCCGAGGTCTGGCGCGAGGAGATCGCCGACGGGATCGCCCCCGGCAACCTGCTGCTCTTCGCCCACGGCTTCGCGATCCATTTTGGCGAGATCGAGCCGCCCCCCGGCGTCGACGTCGGCATGGTCGCGCCGAAGGGCCCCGGCCACCTGGTCCGCCGCCAGTACGAGGAAGGCAGTGGCGTCCCCTGCCTGATGGCCGTCCACCAGGACGCCAGCGGCGACGCCCACGACCTCGTCCTCGCCTACGCCTCCGGGATCGGCGGCGGCCGCGCGGCGGTGATCGAGACGACCTTCAAAGACGAGTGCGAGACCGACCTCTTCGGCGAGCAGGCGGTGCTCTGCGGCGGCGCCTCGGAGCTGGTCCGCGCCGGCTACGAGACCCTGGTCGAGGCCGGCTACGACCCGCGCCTCGCCTACTTCGAGTGCCTGCACGAGCTGAAGCTGATCGCCGACCTGATGTACGAAAAGGGCATCCAGGGGATGCGCTACTCGATCTCCAACACCGCCGAGTACGGCGACATGACCCGCGGCAAACGGGTGATCGGCGACGACTCGCGCGCGGCGATGAAGCAGATCCTCTCCGAGATCCAGTCGGGCGAGTTCGCCAAGGAGTGGATCGGCGAGAACCGCGCCGGCGGCGAGTCCTTCGACCGCATGCGCAACGAGGCGGCCGGGCACGAAATCGAGGAGGTCGGACATGACCTCCGCGATCTCATGCCCTGGATAGATCAGGGATTCAAAGACACCAAATAGATCGCGCTACCGGTGGGTCTCGCCGGGGGCGAGATTGCCGTCGCGGCCGACGTAGCCGTCCTTGCCGCCGACGACCAGGTAGACGGCCTCCTCTGAGTCGCTGAGGTTGCGGACTCGGCGGTGGGTGGGGGCGTCGACCCAGGCGAGGCCGCCGGCCTCGACCTGCTGGGTGGTGCCGTCGCCAAACTCGAACTCGACCCGCCCGCTGTGGACGAAGTAGAGCTCCTCCTGCTCGTCGTGGTAGTGGCTGCCGGTGGCGTAGGAGGGAGGGAGGACGATCGCGTTGACGCCGAACGCCGTCACCCCGAGCTCCTTGCGGACCTTGCGGAAGCCCGGGCCCTCGCCGAGGTCGTCGAGGTGGGCGACGGCATAGCCGTCGCCCTTTCGCACACCCTCAGACATTGCCCTGCGCACGCTCCAGCCCGATCGGCGGGTACTGGTCGGTGAGGATCGCGATGTAGCCCAGCGCCCGGGCGTCGAGGCT
>DATHFL010000134.1:0-4455 GCA_035318125.1 Solirubrobacterales bacterium
GCATCCTCACCGAGCCCGCCGGCGGCACCACGATCGCCGCGACCGCGCGGCTCGCCCGCGAGGGCAAGATCGCCCCCGACGAGGTCGTCGTCGCGATCATCAGCGGCAACGGCTTGAAGACGCTTCATGAGCACCCCGAGAAGTCCTGGCCCGAAATGGTCCCCTGCGAGGTCGGGGCGATGGAGGAGCTGCTCAACGACTTCCGCCGGTCAGCGACGGCCGCGTTGTACTGAGCGGAAGGGGGCAGGCGATCGGCGCGACTCCCGGCGCGCTGCCGGTCGCCTTGCCGAATTGCCGATCGGGATACCCTGTCGGCCGTGAGTCAGATGCCGCACGTCGATGGAGTCGCCCACCATCAGGTGCGGGCTCGCGGTCTCGATTTCCACTACGCCGAAGCCGGCTCCGGCGACGACGTCGTCCTCTGTCTGCACGGCTGGCCGCAGCACTGGTACGAGTGGCGCCACCTGATGCCGGCGCTGGCCGACCGCCATCGCGTCATCGCGCTCGACCTGCGCGGGTTCGGCTGGAGCGAGGCGCCGCGGGACGGCTACGAGAAGGAGAACATGGCCGACGACGTCCTCGCCGTCCTCGACGAGCTCGGGCTGGAGCGGGTGAAGCTGGTCGGCCACGACTGGGGCGGCTGGATCGGCTTCCTGCTGGCGCTGCGCGAGCCGCAGCGCTTCGAGCGCTTCCTCGTCCTCAACATCGTCCCGCCCTGGGTCCACACGCGGGCGGTCGCCGGCCACCTCTGGCGCTTCTGGTACCAGCAGGTGGTGCTGACGCCGGGCCTCGGCTACCGGCTGCACCGCGGCGGCACCTTCATCCGCAAAATCCTCGTCGGCGGCTCGACGGTCAAATCGGTTTGGAGCGAGGAGGATCTGGCCGCCTTCGCCGACAACCTCGCCGAGCCGGCGAGGGCGCGGGCCGGGGTGCAGCTCTACCGCGTCTTCAACCTGCGGGAGACGTTGCCGATCGTCCGCGGCCGCTACGGCGACGCCCGCCTGACGGTGCCGACCCTGATGGTCTTCGGCGAAGACGACTTCGTCCTGCGGCCCTCGATGCTCGCCGGCTACCAGCGCCACGCCCCCGAGATGCAGGTCGAGCTCGTCCCCGGCTGCGGCCACTTCATCGCCGACGAGATGCCCGACCTCGTGGCTGAAAAAGCTCGCGCCTTCCTGAGCGTCTGAGTGGGAGCCGGGAGAGGGGTTCGCCGGACCCTCCCCGCTGTTGTCCGCCAAACCCCTCTCCCGGCTCCTATCTAAGACCGAATCCGCGCCTCTTCGAGGTCGAGGTCGCGCTCGATCTGGCGCAGGGTCTGGTGGCGCAGACGGCCGGCGCCGCTGAGGTCGAGCAGCTCCTCGCGCTCGATCCCGATCAGCTCGCGGCGCAGCCCGCCGTAGTCGGCGATCCGCTGCTCGCGGGCGGCGGCGTCGGGGTCCTCGCCGCCGAGCACCGCCTGGCACATCCGGAAGCGGGCGCGGTAGAGGTCGCGCAGGCGCCGCAGCTCCGACTCGCCGGCGCGCCCGTCGGCCTCCATCTCGTCGAGGCGGTCGAGCGCCGCCTGCGCCGCCTCCATCCGCGCCACCGCCTCTTCGTCGGACCAGCGCCGCGGCTCCTCCAGCCCCAGCGCGCGGATCGCGAACGGCAGCGAGAGCCCCTGGCCGACCAGGGTGACCAGGATGAGGATGAAGGTGAGGAAGATGATCTGCGGCCGGGCGTCGACGCTGAGCGGCACCGCCAGGGCGGCGGCGAGGGAGACGGCGCCGCGCATCCCGCTCCAGCCGACCGCGAAGCGCTGGCCGGCGGTTTCACCGGCGTCCGATCCCATCGCGAAGACGAAGGCGAGGCGGACGCCGATCGAGGCGGCGGCGATCGCCGCCGCCGGGCCGAGCAGGTCGCGGGCGCCGGTGGGGGACTGGTCGAGGGTGTCGACGATCTCCGGCAGCTGCAGGCCGAGGAGGACGAAGAGGGCGATCTCGAGGCCGAAGACGAGCACGCCCCAGAAGGCGACGGCGTTGAGGCGGATGTCGGCGTCGAGCGAGCGCGGCGAGCGGTAGCCGCCGTAGAGGCCGGCGACGACGGCGGCGAGGATGCCGGAGACGTGGGCCTCCTCGGCGCCGATGTAGGCGCCGTAGGCGGTCAGCACGGTGAGCACGATCGCCAGGCCCGAGTCGCCCTGGCGGCGGACCACGAGGTCGGAGACGAAGCCGACCGCGAGCCCGACGGCGATGCCGCCGAGCGCGACGCCGGCGAACTCCAGCGCCGCGCCGCCGAAGCTGAAGGCGCTGCCGGTCGCCACCCCGACCGCGATCCGGTAGAGGACGAGCGCGGTGCCGTCGTTGATCATCGACTCGCCCTCGACCAGCAGCCGCACCCGCTCGGGGGCGCCGAGGCGGCGGAAGATCGAGGTCGCGGCGACGGCGTCGGTGGGGGCGAGGACGGCGCCGAGGATCGCCGCCTCGGCCCAGCTCATCCCCGGCACCAGCTCGTGGGCGACGAGGGCGACCGCGGCGGCGGCGAGGAAGACGAGCCCGACCGCGAGCAGGCCCAGCGGGCGCATCACCGCCCGCAGCTCCTGCGGCGAGGTCTGCCAGCCGGCCGCATAGACGAGCGGCGGCAGGAAGACGAGGAAGACCGTGTCGGGGTCGAGCTCGACGTCGGGCAGCCCCGGCACGAAGGCGATGCCGAGGCCACCGAGGACGAGGACGATCGGCGCCGGGATCTTGCCGAAGTCGGCGAGCCGGACCAGCAGGGTCGCGGCTAGGGCGAGGACGAAGACCGACTCGACGTTCTGCACGGGCACATAACATCAGGGTCCGGTGGACGAACGGCTCTCACCCCCGCTGGACGACCCCGATCACCTGCGGGGGACCCGGGGGGCGCCGCTGGAGCTGGTGATGTTCGGCGACTTCCAATGCCCCTTCTGCCTCGGCGCCCAGTCGGTCCTGCGCCGGGTGCGGGAGCGGCTCGGCGAGCGGCTGCTGTTCGGCTTCCGCCACCTGCCGATCCCCGAGCGCCACCCGCTGGCGCCGCTGGCCGCCGAGGCGAGCGAGGCCGCCGCCGCGCAGGGACGGTTCTGGGAGTACCACGACGCCCTCTTCGCGATCCAGCCGAAGCTCTCGCGTGAGGCGATGCTGGAGGCGGCGGGCGAGCTCGGCCTCGACGCCGCGCGGATGGAGGCCGAGATCGATTCCGGTGCCCACCGCGGCCGCGTCGCCCGCGACGTTGCCTCGGCCGAGGCGAGCGGCGCCACCGGCACCCCGGCCTTCTTCGTCAACGGCGTGCGCCTCCACGGCGCCTACGACGCCGGCTCGCTGGTCGAGGCGCTGGAGGGCGGCGGCGGGTGAAGGCGCTGGTCCAGCGGGTCAGCCAGGCCGCGGTCGACGTCGAGGGGGAGCGGGTCGCCCAGATCGGGCCGGGGATGCTGGTCCTGCTCGGGGTCGGAGCCGGCGACACCGAGGCCGAGGCCGAGCGCCTGGCCGAGAAGGTGCGGAAGCTGCGGATCTTCGACGACGACGAGGGGCGGATGAACGAGCCGCTCGGCGAGCGCGAGGTCCTCTGCGTCAGCCAGTTCACCCTCTACGGCGACGCCCGCCGCGGCAACCGCCCCAGCTACGTCGAGGCGGCACGGCCGGAGGTCGCCGAGCTCCTCTACGACCGCTTCTGCGAGCTGCTGGGGGCGAAGAAGGGCGTCTTCGGCGCCTGCATGGGCGTGGCGCTGGTCAACGACGGCCCGGTGACGCTGATGGTCGAGGTGCCGCCCCCCGGCGACTCCCGGCCCTAGCCGTCGAGCAGGCCGAGCTCGCCGGCGCGGTGGCTCGCCTCGACCCGCGAGCGGCAGTCGAGCTTGGCGAGCAGGTTGCGGACGTGCATGTCGACCGTGCGCTGGCTGATGAAGAGCTCCTGGGCGATCTCGCGGTTGGTGCGGCCGATCGAGACGTGGCGCAGCACCTCGAGCTCGCGCCGGGTCAGCCCGGCACCGTCGCCGGCCGCCGCCTCGGCGCGGCTGCCGAGCCGCTGCGCGACCGACTCGCCCAGCGCCGCCACCTCCTGCGCCGCCGCCGAGGCGAGCGGCTGGGCACCGAGCTTGCGGGCGGTGCGGTAGGCGCCGCCGAGCCGCTCCAGCGCCTCCTCGCGCTCGCCGGCGGCGGCGAGGGCGACCCCGGCGCGCAGTTCGACCTGCGCCCGCTCGTGCGGGATCGCCAGGGTGCGGTGCAGCTCGACCGCGCGCGAGAGGTGTTCGGCCGCCGCCGCCTCGTCGCCTTCCAGCAGGGCCAGCTCGCCCAGCGCCTGCGCCAGCGCCGCCAGCGCGTCGGGATGGCCGGCTTCGGAGGCCATGCGGCTGAGCGCCTCGGTGCAGGCGTTGGCGCCGTCGCGCTCGCCGCGCTGGGCACAGTGGCTCGCCGCCCAGCGCATCCCCCAGACGGCGTAGTGGTGGTCCTCGCTTTCCTCCCA
>DATHFL010000135.1:0-7199 GCA_035318125.1 Solirubrobacterales bacterium
GGCCGCCGGGCGCAATCCACCTCGGCCCGGGCGGCGAGGGCGAGCGCCCCGAGCTCGGCCGGCCCGATCCGGCAGCCGGGAGAGAGCACCCGCTCGCCGCCGCAGACGTCCTCGCCCGCCCGCCGGACGTTCGCCCCGGCGGCGACCTCGCCGGCGACCTCGACCGAGCCGTCGCGACGCCCGGTCAACTCGACCGGGACCACCGCGTCGGCCCCGGCGGGGGCGACGGCGCCGGTCGAGATCGCGATCGCCTCCCCCGTAGAGAGACGACCGCCGACGTCGTTTCCCCCCTTCTCCCTCCCATAGCGAGGAAAAGGGTGGAAACGATGCGGCCATCCGGCGCGCGACTCGCCGACGACGCGCAGTGTTACCGGGCTCTCGGGGCAGGCGCCGGCGAGGTCGGCGGCGCGGACCGCGTAGCCGTCCATCGCCGAGTTGTCCTCGGCCGGGACCGGCTCGGGGGCGAGGACCTCCTCTGCCAGCACCCGGCCGAGCGCCTCGCGCAGGGGGAGGCCGACCGAGCCGAGCGCGGGGGTGCGCTCCAGCACCAGCCGCCGCGCCTCCTCCAGCCCGAGCAGGCGGTCGGGCGCCGCGGTCAACTGCGACGCTTCCATCCGTGGACCCGATCGTCGCCATCCTCGCCGGCGGCCGCTCCCGCCGCATGGGCCGCCCGAAGCCGGCCCTGGAGCTGGGCGGCCGGCCGCTGATCTCCTATCCGCTCGCCGCCGCTCGCGCCGCCGGGCTGGAGCCGTGGATCGTCGCCAAGCGTGGCTCGGAGCTGCCGCCGGCCGAGTGCCGACTGCTGTTCGAGCCCGACGAGCCCCGCCACCCGCTGCTCGGCGTCGTCACGGCGCTGCGGGACGCCCGGCCGGCGCCGGTGCTCGCGCTCGCCGCCGATATGCCTTTCGTCACCGGCGAGCTGCTGAGCAGGCTCGCCGCCTGCGACTCGACCGCGGCCGTCGAAGCGGAGGGGCGGCTGCAACCGCTGCTCGCCCGCTACGAGGCCGCGGTGCTGGAGTCGCTGGAACGGGCGCTGGCCGCGGACGCCGCCGCCACCGCGGCGCTGGAGGCGCTCGAACCGGAGGCGATCGAGGCACCGCCGCTCTGCTGCTTCAACGTCAACTCGCCGGCCGACCTGGAGCGGGCCGAACAGCTGCTCGCGGGCTGACCTCATCGCTCGCCGACGCCTTCCGCGATTTCCATCAGCCGCTCCAGCGACATTCCCGACCGCCCGCCCAGCCAGCAGGCGAGGGGCGCGGCGGTCCGCTCGGAGGCGTGCGCCGCCTCCGCCGCCAGTTCCAGCAGGGCGTCGATCTCCTGCCGGCTCGGGGGATCGACCCCGACCCCGCGCGCGAACTCCGCGATCCACTCGTCCCTGGTCATGGGACCTCAAAGCTCCTGGGTCGCGCTCGCCAGGCGTCCCGGGGGCGCGACCCGGCGCAGGGCGGCCCGCGCTCCGACCACGGTCGCGCCGGCGAGGAAGCCGATGCCGAGGTTGCCGCTGAGGAGGGTGACCGCGCCGACGCCGGCCGCGATCAGACGGTCGTCGAGGCGCTCGAGGGTCGCGGCGAGGAGGGCGTGCTGGACCGCGACGAAGAGGAGCATCCCGGCCAGCGCCCCGGGCGGGAGCAGGGTCAGCAGCAGCGGCAGCGAGCTGCCCGCGGCGACGGCGAGGGCGAGGAAGATCGCCCCGGCCGCGAAGGTCGCCCAGAGGGCCCGGGCGCCGAGCTTGTAGTGAGCGGTGACGCCGCCGGCGCCGTGGCAGGAGGGCAACCCGGCGGTGAGGCCGGCGAGCAGGTTCGCCCCCGCGATCGAGGCGGCGAGGCGGTTCGGCGTCACCCGGCGCGCCCGGGCACCGAAGTAGGCGCGCTCGACGTCCGCCGTGGCCACGATCGAGTTGCCGAAGGTGAGCGGAAGCTGGGCGAGGAGCAGGGCGGTGAGCGCGGTCCCCCAGTCGGCGCCGCTCGGGACCGACAACCCCAGCGGAGCGGGCCCCGCCTCCAGGCCCTGCGGCAGGCCGCCGGCCGCCACCCCGACTCCGACCCCGGCGGCGAGCACGATCAGGCTGCCCGGCAGCCAGCTGCTGCGGCGGCAGGCGAACAGCACCCCGCACGAGACCGCCGCGATCGCCAGGCTGAGGTTGGGGTCGATCGGCGCCAGGCCCGGCCAGTTCCCCTTTTCCGCCAGCTCGACCGCCGCCCTCGCCAGCAGCAGGGCGACGCTGGCCTGGATGCCCCGGACGAGGACGAGGGGGAAGCGGGCGGCGATGCGGTCGGCGAGGCCGAGCCAGGCGAGGGCGCCCATCGCCCCGGACATCATCAGCGCCCCCGCCGCGATCGTCGCCGCGTCGAGCTCGAGGGCGATCGCCGCCGCCGCGAACGCCTTCAGCGGCTGGACGGAGACCGGGACGCGGAAGCAGAGGGCGGTGGCCATGTAGAGGAGGCCGGCGCCGCCGAAGACGGCGGTGGCGTTGAGGCCGTTGACCGCGACCATCGCGACGGCGAGCGGGACCAGCATCCCGACGTCGCCGAGGCCCCCGGAGAGCTCGCGCAGCGCCTTCCGCACCTCAGCCCCCGATCGCGCTCATCGTCCGCGCCGGCTGGCGGAAATCCGCCTCGCCGATCCGGTGCCGCAGCTCCTTGCGGGCGACCGCCGCGCGGATCAGCTCGGCCAGCTCGGCGTCCGTGGCGCCCGCTCGCAGCGGTCCGCGCAGATCGGTCTCCTCGAGCGAGAAGAGGCAGGTCCGCAGCGCTCCCTCGGCGGTCAGCCTGACACGGTTGCAGTCGGCGCAGAACGGCTCGCTGACCGGGTTGACGAAGCCGATCTCGCCGCTGCCGTCGCGGAAGCGGAAGACCCGGGCGGTGGCCGAGGGCTCGCGGGGAAGCTCTTCCAGCGGGTGGACCGCCTCGATCGCCGCCCGCACCTCCTCGCCGCTCAGCACCGCGTCCTCGCTCCAGGCGCGGTCGCCGTCGAGGGGCATGAACTCGATGAAGCGGACCTGGAAGTCGGTCGTGCGGGAGAACTCGGCGAAGCGCAGCGCTTCGCACTCGGCAAAGCCGCGCATCGCCACCGCGTTGACCTTGACCCCGACCCCGGGGAAGGCGGCGAGGGCGTCGAGGCCGCGCAGCACCTGGGGCAGGGCGTCGCGCCGGGTGATCTGGAAGAAGCGGTCGCGCTCCAGCGAGTCGATCGAGACGTTGACCCGGCCGATCCCCGCCGCGACCAGGGCGGCGGCGTCGCGCTCCAGGAGGTAGCCGTTGGTCGTCAGCGAGAGGTCCCGCAATCCCTCCACCCCCGCCAGCATCGCCGCCAGCCGCGGGAAGTCGCGGCGGACCAGCGGCTCGCCGCCGGTGAGGCGGACGTCCTCGACGCCGAGCGCGACGAAGAGCCGGACCAGCCGCTCGACCTCCTCGAAGCCGAGGATCTCGGCGCGGTCGAGCCAGGGCAGTCCCTCGGCCGGCATGCAGTACTGGCAGCGGAAGTTGCAGCGGTCGGTGACCGACACCCGCAGGTCGGAGATCCGCCGCCCGTTGCCGTCGCGCAGCTCCACTACGCGAACGTCACCTCGACGGTCCCCTCGCGGACCTCGACGCGGTGGGCGGCGACTCCCTCGCCGTCTCCCAGGCACTCGCCGCTGCGGAGGTCGAAGCGGCGGCCGTGCAGGGGGCAGGCGACGCAGTTGTCGGAGAGCAGCCCGTCGGCCAGCGGCCCGCCCTGGTGGGGGCAGGCGGCGTCGAGGGCGAACCAGCCGGTGGGGGCGTTGAAGACGGCGATCCGGCGGCCGGCGACGGTGACCGCCCGGCCCTCCCCGAGGGGGACGTCGCCGACCCGGCAGACGGCGTGCGCGGTGGCGACGCTCACAGCTGTGCCCCCGCCGGCGGGCCGACCGGGTCGAGCTCGCTGAACTGGCGCGGGTGGTAGGGCTCGTCCCGCTCCAGCCAGGGGTCGGAGACGGCGGCCTTGGCGATGCGGAAGCGCTCCAGCAGCTCGGCCGAGCGCTCGGGGTCGCGGACGACGGCGCGGATCTCCTCCAGCCCCACCCGCGGCACGAAGTCGTAGAGCCGTTCCTTGTAGTCGGCGTTCTCGCGGTAGTACTGGAGGACGACGGTCGCCGTGCGGATCACCTCGGCCGGGGTCTCGACCGTCTCCAGCACGTCGGCCTCGCGCACGTTGGCCCCGGCGGCGCCGCCGATCCGGATCTGCCAGCCGCCCTCGACAGCGACGACGCCGATGTCCTTGACGGTCGCCTCGGCGCAGTTGCGGGGGCAGCCGGAGACGCCGGCCTTCACCTTCGCCGGCGTGTGCAGGCCCTCCCACTCGCGCTCCAGCGCGATCCCGAGGTCGATCGAGTCGCCGAGGCCGAAGCGGCAGAACTCCTCGCCGACGCAGGTCTTGACGGTGCGGACCGCTTTCGCGTAGGCGTGGCCGGAGGGCATGCCGATGTCGCGCCAGATGTCGGGCAGGTCCTCCTTGCGCACCCCGAGCAGGTCGATCCGCTGCCCGCCGGTGACCTTGACCATCCGCACGTCGTAGCGCTCGGCGGCGTCGGCGATCCGCCGCAGCTCGTCGGGCGTCGTCACCCCGCCGTACATCCGCGGCACCACCGAGAAGGTGCCGTCGTTCTGGATGTTGGCGTGGACGCGGTCGTTGATGAACCGCGCCGCCCGCTCCTCGCGGTGGCGGTTGGCGTTCACCTCCGAGACCAGGTAGGCGAGCGCCGGCTTGCACTGGCCGCACTCGCGGCCGGTGCCGCAGGTCTCCGCCACCTCGCTGACCGCCTCCAGCCCGCGCTCGCGGATCACCGCCGCGAGCTGCTCGCGGGTCTGGCGGCGGCAGGGGCAGAGATAGGCCGGCTCGTCGACGGCGCCGCCGGTCTCCGCCGCGACCAGCTCGACCACCGCCTCCTTGCAGGAGCCGCAGCCGGTGCCGGCGCGGGTCATCGCCATCACCTCGCGCGGGGTGGCGCAGCCGCCCTCGCTGACGGCGGCGACGATCTCGCCCTTGCAGACGCCGTTGCAATTGCAGATCTGGGCCTCCGGGGGGAGGTCGGCCGCGGTCGCCTCCGCCGAGGCCGCCAGCCGGGCCAGCGGGTCGGCCACCTCCTCGCCGGCGACGATCGTGTTCAGCAGGTCCTCGCTGCCGCGGGTGTCGCCGAGCAGGATCGCGCCGGCGGCGCGGCCCTCGGCGAGGACCAGCTTGCGGTAGGCGGGGCTGCCGGCGTCGGCGGCGACCGCCTCCTGCGTCCCCTCCGGGGAGCCGATCGAGACCAGGTCGACCCCCATCACCTTCAGCTTCGCCCACTGCAGGGAGCCCTCGTAGGGCTGCTCGCAACCGCCGAGCAGGGAGGCGGCGGCGACCGCGGCCTGCTCGTGGATCGGCGCCACCAGCCCGTAGACCGTGCCCCGGTGCTCGGCGCACTCGCCGACCGCCCAGACCGAGGGGGAGCTGGTCCGCATCTCGTCGTCGACCACGATGCCGCGGCCGACCTCGATCCCGGCGTCCCTGGCCAGGGACGCCTGCGGCCGGATCCCGATACTGACCACGACCAGGTCGCACTCGATCTCCTCGCCGCCGGCGAAGCGCAGACCTTCGACCCGGTCGTCGCCGAGGACCGCCTCGGTCTGGCGCTCCAGCAGCACCTCGACTCCCAGCTCCTCCATCGCCGGCCGCAGCAGCGCCGCCGCGGGGGGGTCGAGCTGGCGCTCCATCAGCCGGTCCATCAGGTGGACGACGGTGACCGCGCAGCCCTGCGCCGCCACCCCGTAGGCCGCCTCCAACCCCAGCAGGCCGCCGCCGATCACCGCCACCCGGGCGGCGCCGCCGCGGGCGGCGGCGCGGATCTCCTCGCAGTGCTCGGGGCCACGGAAGGGCAGCACGCCGGGCAGCTCCAGGCCGGGCAGCGGCGGCAGCAGGGGCTCGGAGCCGGTCGCGAGGACGAGCTGGTCGTAGGGGATCTCTTCCTGGTCTTCGAGCGTCAGCCGGCGCAGGCCGGGGTCGAGGTGGGCGACCCGGCGCCCGAGCAGGGTCTTCACCCCGCGGTCCTCGTACCACTCGCGCGGGCGCAGGGCGAGCGAAGCCGGCGCCTCGTCGGAGACCAGGAGCTCGGAGAGGCGGACGCGGTCGTAGGGCAGGCAGGGCTCGCCGCAGATCATCGTCAGCGGCACCGCCGCGTCGCGCTCGCGGAGCTCCTCGCAGAGCGACTGCGCGGCGATCCCGCCTCCGACGACGACGATTCCCGAGCTCATGCCGGCATCCTCGGCCGCCCGCGTTTCGCCACCGTCACATCTGTGTTTCGGTTCGATGAATCCCGCTCGCGCGCCGTCTCGCGTTCGCGCAGGACCGCCTCGATCTCGCCCTGGCAGGACCCGCACCCGGTGCCCGCCCGGGTCTCGCGGCCGACCTCGGCGACCGAGCGCAGGTCGCGGGCGCCGATCGCCGCTTCGATCTGGCCGCGGGTGACGGCGTTGCAGCTGCAGATCAGGTCGCCGGGCTCGGGCGCCGGCGGCTCCGCCCCGGCACCGGGCGGCGCCAGCAGCTCCTCGGGCACCGCCTCGCCGCTGCGCAGCAGCGAGGAGAGCTCGCGGGCGTCGCCGACCTCGCCGAGCAGGGTCGCCGCCGCCAGCCGGTCCCCCTCCAGCACCAGGCGGCGGTAGACGCCGCGGCGGCCGTCGATCCAGACCAGCTCGTCGCCGTCGCCGCTCTCGCCGCCGCCGGCGAACAGGCTCACCCCGGCCACCTTCAGGTTCGTCGCCGGCACCTCGCGCTGGAAGACGGCGGCGTCGCCGGCCAGCGAGGCGCCCGCCACCCGCGCCTGCGCGGCGACCGGCGCCCAGAGCCCGTAGACCGTCCCCTCGTGCTCGGCGCACTCGCCGACCGCCCAGACCGAAGGGGCGCTGGTCCGCATCTCGCCGTCGACCACGATCCCGCGGCCGACCTCGATCCCGGCTTCCCGGGCGAGCGAGGTCTCCGGCCGCACCCCGGCGGCAACCACGGTCAGCTCCGCCTCGATCTCCTCGCCGCTCTGCAGCGCCACCCCCCCGGGGCCGCAGCGCGCGGCGAGAGCGCCGCAGACGCTGCGGATGCCGAGGCCCTCGAGCGCCTTCGCCAGCATCGCCCCCGCCGCCGGGTCGAGCTGCTGGGGCATCAGGTGGGGGGCGGCCTCGACGACGGTGACCCGGAGGCCGTGGCGGCGCAGGCCC
>DATHFL010000136.1:0-4213 GCA_035318125.1 Solirubrobacterales bacterium
CGGCCCGGAACTGGCGCCGCTGCGCCTGCGCGCGCTCCGTCACGCCGATCTCGGCTGGCGCAACAACGGCGTCCTTTTGGACGGCGTCGGCCCCGGGTGATTGTGGCCGGCGCATCCCGGCGTCCTCGCTCGCTTGCGTGCAAAGCACGCGGCGCTCACTGCGTCCTTGGCCTGCTTGGCCACAATCACCCGGGGTAGAGGGCTATTCTGATGGCGGCCACGGAATCCAGTGAGGAGAAGGCATGAGCAAGACGACGACGGCCCGCGCCGGTGACATCTACGAGACTGCCCGTGAAAATCCCTACGTGCAGCGCTTGATCGAAGACGAAGAGCTGCGCGAGAGCCTCAAGGACGCCTTCGAAGCGGCCAAGGGCGCCTACGGCCGGGCGACCGGCAACGGCAAGGGCGCGGTCAAGGCCGTGACCAGCGACAAGAAGGTCCAGAAGGACCTGCGCAAGGCGGCCGAGAACCTGCAGGAAGCCACCGAGCGCCTGCGCGCCCCGAAGAAGCGCAAGGGCGGCCTCGGCCGACTGCTGCTGATCGCCTTCGTCGGCGCGGTGATCGCCCTGGCGGTCAGCGAGGGTGCCCGCAAGGCTGTCCTCGACGCCCTCTTCGGCGCCGAAGAGGAGTTCGAGTACACCTCGACCACCAGCATCAACGGGTCTTGATCTAAGGCCCGTTGATGGAGGCGGCGACCAAAGAGAAGGAGCTCAGCGGCGACAAGGCGCAGCGGATCGTCGACGCGATGCGCGAATCCGTCGCCAAGCGCGGCGCCGCCGGCTCCACCTTCGAGCACGTCGCCCGCGAGGCGGGGGTCAGCCGCGGCCTCCTCCACTACTACTTCGGGACCAAGGAGCGTCTGCTTGTCGAGGTCGTGCGGCGCGACACCGAGCTGCGGGTCGAACGGCTCGACGGGCGGCTGACGCCGGCGAAGACCGTCGACGACGTGATCGAAGCGCTCGTCGCCAGCCTCACCGACATGATCGAGAACGAACCCGGCTTCTTCCTCCTCCTCTACGAGCTCTTCAGCGCCGGGCGCCGCAACCCCGACATCCAGCACGAGGTCGGCCAGCTCTTCGAGAAGACCCGCTCCCACGTCGCCGAGGTCCTCCGCAGCAAGGACGAGGAAGGCGTGCTGAGCCTGCGCTTCGCCGCCGAGGACGTCGTCTCCTACCTCTTCGCCCTCGGCGACGGCTTCGCCCTGCAGGCGCTCTCGGACCCCTCGCGGGACAGCAGCGGCGCCTTCGCCGTCGGCGTCGCCTCGGCGCGCTACCTGCTCGGCGAGTAGCGGCTCAGAGCCAGCCGGCGCGCTTGAAGCGCCAGTAGAGGAAGAGGCAGATCGCCAGGGTGATCGCGAGGACCATCGGATAGCCGAAGGTCCACTCGAGCTCCGGCATGTGTTCGAAGTTCATCCCGTAGATGCCGCCGACCATCGTCGGCACGACGGCGATCGCCACCCAGGCGGAGATCTTGCGCATGTCTTCGTTCTGGCGCATCGAGACCTGGGTCAGGTTCGCTTCCAGGGCGCTGTCGAGCAGCTGGCGGAAGCTCTCGATCCGGGTCGAGACCCGGCGCAGGTGGTCTTCGACGTCGCGGAAGTACTCGTGCAGCGTCTCCGGGACGACCGCGAAGCTGCCGCTGCAGAGCTCTTCCAGCGCTTCCCCGAGCGGCCTGGCGGCCGCCTGGAACTCCAGCACCTCGCGCTCGAGCTTGTAGATCCGCTCGGTCGGGTTCTGGCCTTCGCCGAAGACCTGCAGCTCGACTTCGCGCACGTCCTCGTCGAAGCCGTGGACGGCTTCCATGTAGCGGTCGACGACATGGTCGACGATCGCGTAGAGCACCGCGCCGGGCCCTTTCTCCAGCAGGTCGGGCCGTCCCTCCAGCCGCTCGCGGACCGAGGCGAGGTCGGCGTCGCCGTGGCGCACGGTGATCACGAAGTTGGGAGCGACGAAGATCGAGAGCTCGCCGACTTCGATCACCTCGTCGGGGTCGACGTAGCGCGCCGGCTTCACCACGACGTGGATCGTCTCCCTGTAGGCCTCGACCTTGGGCCTCTGATGAGCCCGCACCGCGTCCTCGACCGCGAGCTCGTGCAGCCCGAACTCGGCGGCGACCGCCTTGAACTCCTCCTCGCTCGGCTCGACCACCCCAAGCCAGACGAAGGTCCCCTCTTCGCCCGTCGCCTCGCCCGCCCTCTCCAGCGAGAGCTCGCCTTCCCGCCGCCGTCCCCCCTCGTAGGCCGCGCAGTCGACGATCATCGGCAGAAGTATGGCCGACACCGCGTTCTCACCCGGCTTACTCGCTTGACGCTGACCGGGGTCAGCGCTAACTTGGTGGCACTACTGCTGGGCCTTCGGGACTAGCAGTCTGAGGCCGCCGAAAGGCGGCCTCAGTGTTTCTTGGATTGCGCCCACTCCGTTGGGCGATGAATCTTGCCCTTTGCATCCGTAATAACGAGAGGAAGCTGGCTCGTCTCTAGATCCGGTTCCCGGATCGCGCGGTACGGTGTTCCGGGAGGTGACAGCCTCTTATTCCGGTGCCGAGATGGGTTTAAGACGACTACCGGCAGCCCAAGCGTGTCTCGGACGTACTCGATCGGCCAGGCCAAGTCGGAATCATTTGAAATGACAGCGGCCTGTTCATAGATTCCATCGCGGCCATCGACCAGAAGATGACTCGCAAGGTTTACGTCGGAGCCCTTCTCCTCGGTCTTCCACACTTGGATTCTCGGGATGGGATCTGACTTCATGGTCAGCAGTCCGCTTCCTTTGAGGGCAAGCCGAAGGAGTCGGGCACGGAGAAGCTCTCTTCTCCCGAAGCCTTCTCCAACCTTTCCAATCGCCAACGCCGCAAACTTCTTCCGGCGCATGAAGAAGCCGTCCTGAAGGTCGATTCGTTTGACTGTCCTAAGGGCTCGCAGGTAGATCTGCTGACGCGTCGGCGCAGCCGGATCGTGAGGGAGCGCCTTGATCTGTGCCGTGAAGTATTTGACTGTTATGACTTGATCGTTCGGGAGAAGGGTGTCCGACAAAGCGACTGGATCGAGCCAGCGGTAAGGCGTGTCTCGCAGGCATCGGTAATAGAGGTTGAGGGCGTCGATGTAGACGATGGTTCGCATTGGAGGCGCACCCTAGCTGTGCAGATAGCAAGGCCACGGCTCATCGGAACTCTCGTGACGGCACTCACGTAGTGACGCGGCTCACAGACCCTGGCTGGGGCGGCGCGGGAGGCTCCTCTTACGCATCAAATAGGTGACTAGGAGGCCCGGCGTGAGGGACGTGATGAATCGGCTTGCGGTGTTTTTGGGGCGGCGACGCCGGTGGGTCCTCGGTGCCTGGGTGGCGATCGTCCTCCTTGCCCTTCCCTTTGCCGCCAAGCAGACCGAGCACCTGACCGGGGGCGGCTTCGACGTGCCGGGCAGCCAGTCGATGAAGGTGAGCGAAGCGCTGCAGGACGAGTTCGGCGGCAGGGCCGACGGGATCGCGGTGGTGCTGAAGGCGGCCCCCGGCGCGACTGCGGCCGAGCGCGACGCGGCGGTGGCGAGGGTGCAGGCCGAAGTGGCGGGGCTCGACGACGTGACCCTGCCGGCGGCGACCGCGGCGCAGGCGCGCCGCCAGCTGCAGGGGACCGACGTGGTGCTGCTGCCGCTGCGCAGCGACCTCTCCTCCGACGAGCTGATCGACCCCGCCGCGACCCTGCGCGAAGACCTCGGCCCCGGCGACGCCGCCGGAGGCGTCACCCCCTACCTGGTCGGGCAGCCGACGATCTGGGCGGGGATGCAGGAGATCTCCAAGGAAGACCTGGCGAAGGCGGAGGGGACCGGCTTCCCGATCGTGGCGCTGATCCTGCTCGTCGTCTTCGGCTCGCTGGCGGCGGCGGCGCTGCCGCTGGCGCTCGGCTTCGTCAGCGTCCTCGTCACCGGCGCCCTCGTCTACTTCATCTCCCTGCAGATGACGACCTCGGTCTTCGTCACCAACATGGCCTCGATGATCGGGATCGGCGTCGCCGTCGACTACTCCCTCTTCATCCTCGCCCGCTATCGCGAGGAGCGCGAAGCGGGGCGCGAGAAGGACGAGGCGCGGGCGCGGTCGCTCTCGACCTCGGGCCTGGCCGTCACCTTCTCCGGCCTCGCGGTGATCGTCTCGCTGGCGGGGCTGTGGATGGTCGACAACCAGGCGCTGCGCTCGATGGCGCTGGGGGCGATGACCGTGGT
>DATHFL010000137.1:0-11751 GCA_035318125.1 Solirubrobacterales bacterium
CTCTACGAACGGATCGATGCCCGAGTCGACGCGATCGTCGCCGCCGGCGCCGTCGAGGAGGCCCGCCGCGCCGACGCCCTCGGCCCCGGCCGCACCGCCCGCAAGGCGCTCGGCTTCGACGAGCTCCTCGCCGGCGACCTGGAGACGATGAAGAAGCGCTCCCGCAACTACGCCCGCCGCCAGCTCACCTGGATGCGGAAGATCCCGGACCTCGAAACGATCGACCGCACCGAACTCAGCGACGAGGAAGTCGCCCGGCAGATCTCAATACGCTGCCGCGGATGAAGTTCGAGAAGTGGCAGGCGCTTGGCAATGACTACCTGATCGTCGAGCAGGAGCGGCTGCCGTGGGAGCTGAGCGAGGCGCGGATCGAGTGGCTCTGCGATCAGCACTTCGGGGTCGGCGCCGACGGGATCCTGCTGCTCTCGCGCAGCGAGGACCCCGAGTTCGTCGCCGAGCTGCGGATCTTCAACCCCGACGGCTCCGAGGCGGAGCTCTCCGGCAACGGCGCCCGCGAGGCGATCCTCTACCTGCGGCGCCACGGCTGGACCGAGGAGGACGAGTTCGCGATCAAGACCGCCGCCGGGCCGATCCGGCCGACGATCACCGGCGAGCTGACCTGCTCGGTCGACATGGGCAAGGCCTCGACGACCTCCAAGGACTTTCCCGCGGGCGGCGAGGACGGCCGCGGCACGCTGCAGGCGGGCGGCCGCGAGTGGGAGTTCCAGCATGTCTCGATCGGCAACCCGCAGTGCGCGATCGTCGTCGGCCCCGAGCTCGACGAGCTCGACCTCGGCGAGATCGGTCCCGGGATCGAAGGCCACGAGCTGTTCCCGAACCGGACCAACGTCTCCTTCGTCGCGATCGACGGCAGCAGGGTGCGGGCTCGGATCTTCGAGCGCGGGGTGGGGGAGACGCTCTCCTCCGGCACCGGCGCCAGCGGCGCCGCCGTCACCGCCTTCCTCCGCGGCGCCGCCAGTCCGATCATGGTCGAGCTCGAAGGCGGGGAGCTGCAGGTCGAGGTCGCCGACGACCTCTCGGTGCGGCTCGACGGCTGGGCCGAGCCGGTCTTCGCCGGCGAGCTCACGCCGGAGCTGCTGCAGGCGCTGGCCGAGCTGGACGGCGAGTAGCCCCGCAGATCGCATAGATTCCCGCGCCCATGGGACTCGCCAGCCCCTCGAAACGCTTGGAGGCCATCCCTCCCTACAAGTTCCAGGAACTGGAGCAGCAGATCGCCGACAAGCGGGCTGCCGGGATCGACGTGATCAGCCTCGGGATCGGCGACCCCGACGAACCGACCTACCCGCACGTTGTCAAGGCGATGCAGGAGGCGGTGGCAAATGCCGACTACCACCGGTACCCGAGCAATCGCGGCCGCGACGAGTTCCGCCAGGGCTTCGCCGAGTTCTACGACCGCCGCTTCGGGGTCGAGATCGACCCGAAGTCCGAGGTGATCCCGGCGATCGGTGCCAAGGAGTGCATCTACAACCTCTGCTTCGCCTTCCTCGACCCCGGCGATGTGGCGCTTGCCTCCGACCCCGGCTACCCCGTCTACACCGGCGGGCCGATCCTCGCCGGCGCCAGGGCCGAGCTGCTGCCGCTGGTCCCCGAGCTGGGCTTCGCGCCGGACCTCAGCGCGGTCCCCGCCGACGTCGCCGCGAAGGCGCGGCTGATGTTCGTCAACTACCCGAACAACCCGACCGGCGCCGTCGTCCCCGAGGGTTTCTTCGAGATGGTCGTCTCCTTCGCCAAGGAGCACCAGATCCTCGTCGTCCACGACAACGCCTACTCGGAGACGACCTACGACGGTTACGTCGCCCCCAGCTTCCTCGCCACGCCCGGCGCCAAGGAGGTCGGCGTCGAGGTCTTCTCGCTCTCCAAGGGCTACAACATGACCGGCTGGCGCTGCGCCGCGATCCTCGGCAACGCCGAGGCGATCCAGACCTACTGGCGGCTGAAGACCAACGTCGACTCCGGCCTCTTCGAGGCGATCCAGATGGCCGGCGTCGCCGCCCTCGAGGGTCCGAGCGGCCCGGTCGAGCGGATGAACGAGACCTACACCCGCCGCCGCGACCTCGTCGTCTCCGCCCTGCGCGAGATCGGCGTCGAGGTGAGCGCGCCGAAGGGGACGATCTACGTCTGGGCCCCGGTCCCCGAGGGCCACACCTCGACCTCCTTCTGCGAGCTCGTGCTCGAGGAGGCCGCCGTCGTCATCTCGCCCGGCTCGATGTACGGGCCGAGCGGCGAGGGCTTCTTCCGTATCGCCCTCACCGCCCCCTCCGACCGCATCGAAGAGGCGGTCGAGCGGATGCGCGAGCACCTCGCCTGATTTTCCCGAACGGGAAAATTCGGCTTAGAAACGGGGACGAGATGGGATTTTTTTCCCGAACGGGAAAATAAGACGGAAAACGTCCCTCGGATCTGCCATATTTTCCCGATCGGGAAAATGGACCTCTGGCAAATAGACGACTCGCTTGAGCTGGGCGCCCGGATTCGGAAACGGCGCAACGATCTGGGCCTGACCCAGGGGGAGGTGGCTGACGTCTCCCAGGTCACCCTGCGCTTCGTCAGCGAACTCGAGCGGGGGAAGGCCACGGCGCAGTACGCGGGAATCCAGCGTGTGCTCGCCGCCCTGGGACTGGACCTCTACTTGAAACCGCGATGAACCTCCTCGACGTCTACCTGCACGACGAAAGGGCGGGGATCCTGGAGCGCCTCGACGACGCCCGGCTGCGCTTCACCTACGACCGCGACTGGCTCGCCGGCGCCGAGGCTCCGATCTCCCTTTCGCTTCCCCTTGGCGAGGAACCCTACGAGGACCCCGATTGCCGCCCCTTCTTCAGCGGGCTGCTGCCGGAGGGGGAGTTCCTGCGCTCGATCGCGCGGACCTTCCACATCTCCGCCGAGAACCCGTTCACGGTGCTGCAGGAAATCGGCGGCGAGTGTGCGGGCGCCGTCTCGCTGGCCGCCCCGGGCAACGAGCCCCCGTCTGCCTCGGCGCCGCCGCCTGAATGGCTATCGGACCAACAGTTGGCGACGCTCCTTGCGGAACTGCCGACACGTCCCCTCCTGTCCGGCCCCGAGGACGACGAAGGCGTGCGGCTCTCGCTCGCCGGCACCCGGGACAAGCTGCCCGTCTTGCTCGAGAACGATCGCATCGGGATCACCCGCGGCCGCCCGCCCAGCACCCACATCGTCAAGGTGCCGCCGCCGGAGTTCCGCGATCTCGTCGCCAACGAGGCCTACTGCATGGCCCTCGCCAGGGAGGCCGGCCTCTCCGTGGCCACGGCCGTGCCCATGCGGGCGGACCACATGGAGGCCCTGCTCGTCGAGCGCTATGACCGGGCTCGGCAGGGGGCAGAGGTTCGGCGCATCCATCAGGAGGACTTCTGCCAGGCGACGAGTCGCCCGCCGGAGATGAAGTACGAGTCCGAAGGCGGCCCCGGCGTGGCCGAGTGCGGAGCCTTGATCCGCGCTCACGGGGCTGGTCCCGGCGCAGGGGTGCTGGATTTTCTCGACGCGCTGCTCTTCAACCTGCTGATCGGCAACGCCGACGCGCACTCGAAGAATTACTCGCTCCTGCTGGAGGGGGTGGGGGCACCGCAGCTGGCGCCCCTCTACGACCTCCTCTCGACCCGGGTGTACGGGCGCCGGCTGGGGCGGAAGATGGGCATGAAGTACGGCGGCGAGTACCGGCCGGACCGCGTCCGCGGCCGGCACCTCGACCGCATGGGGGATGACCTCGGGATCGCCCACCGCCGGGTGAGGCAACAGGCAAACGACATGGCCGAGGCCGCGCTGCGCTCCAGGGAGACGGCGCGCGAGGACCTGCCCGCGCCTTGGCGCGACGAGCCGATCCTCGACGCGATCGACGAGGTGGTCGCCGAGCTCGCCGACGTGCTCCGCCGCGCCGCTGACGAACCGGCTTAGAGCTGCGGCGCCGCTTCGCGCTCGGCGCGCTTGCGCCAGTAGCGGTCGAGGCCGCCCCACTGGTAGGCGGTGGGGACGGCCTGGAGGAGCTCGTCGACGGTGTCTCCCCGCACGCCTTCGGCGGCGAGCTCGTCGCGGATGCGGCGCTCCAGGCCCTCGTTGTAGGCGTCCTGGTCCAGCTGGCGCACCAGCTCGGCCTCTTCGCGCAGTTTCGCCCGCACCTTCTCGATGTGGCCCTGGACGTCGTCCTCGATGGCGCCGAAGTGGGTGAGGGCGAGGCGCTCCGGCGACCAGGCGGCGACGGCGTCGAGGGATTCCTCCCAGACCTCGACGTCGATGTCAGGTGGCGGGGTGGGGGGGACGATCAGGTTCGAGGGCGGGATGCGGCAGGCGGCGACGTCGCCGACGAAGGCGGTGCCGGTCTCCTCGTGCAGGTAGCAAACGTGGTGGGAGGCGTGGCCGGGGGTATAGGCGACCCGCATCCCGTCGACGGTCTCGCCGCCGGAGAGGACGCGGACGTTCTGCTCCGGCACCGGCACGATCGCGCCCCAGAGGTAGTTCAGCCTGTCGCCATACAGGCGCTCGGCGCTGGCCAGCAGCTTCGAGGGGTCGATCAGGTGAGGGGCGCCGCGCTCGTGGACGTAGACCTCCAGATCCGGCCAGCGCCGCACCATCGCCCCGGTCGCCGCCGCGTGGTCGAGATGGATGTGGGTAAGCAGCACCGCCCGCGGCTGCTCTTCGCCCAGCGCCTCCAGCACCGTCGGCAGCGAAGACTCCGGCCCCGGATCCACCAGCACCCCATCAACCTCCCAGCACCCGATCACATGCGGGCGCCCAAGGTGCATCACGTCGATTACGCGCACGTGCGGAGTTTATGCAGCGGGAGCTGGGAAGCGGTCGTCGGCTTCCAGCGTCTGCCGCAGTCCCTCTTCCATGCCGCGCGGTTCGTACCCCAACTCGCGCTTCGCCTTCTCGTAGCTGGCCCAGAAGGTGACGCCGTCGCCGGAGGAGATCAGCTCGCGCAGGTTCGGCGGCTGTCCCATCACCTTGCCGACCAGCGGCCCGATCGGGATCATCGCCTTCATCAGGCCCGTCGGCAGGTTCCGCTTCGGCGCCTTGCGCCCGCTGACCGCCGCCACGGTCTCGATCGCCTCGCGCATCGTCGTCGCCGGGCCGCTGATCACGTAGGTCTCACCGGGCGTGCCCTTGTCGAGCGCGAGAAGGATGCCGCCGGCGATGTCCTCGACGTGGGTCATGCAGATCCCCAGCTCCGGGAACGGCAGCAGCGGCAGCCTGCCGGCGAAGAACTGCTCCAGCAGGTCGGCGACCTGCGAGGTGTCGCCGGGGCCGTAGACGCCGCCGGGCTGGACGATGACCGCCGGCAGGCCCTGCTCGGCGATCATCCGCTGGGCGACCTTGTGCGCCTCCAGCTTCGTCTCCTCGTAATAGGAGGTGAAGTCGGTCTCCGGGTTCTCGTAGGACTCGTCGACGACGCGCCCGTGGGTGTTGCCGAAGACCCCGACGGTGGAGACGTAGACGATCCGCGGCACCTTCGCCTCCAGCGCCGCGCTCAGCACCCGTTCGGTGCCGCCGACGTTGGCCTCGTGCATCGCCGGGCGCTGCGCGGCGGGAATCCCGACCTCGTACATCGCCGCCGCGTGGACGACCGCGTCGCAGCCCTCCATGCCCTTGCGGATCGCCCGTTGGTCGCCGAGATCGCCGCTGTGGAGCTCGCAGCCGAGCTCGCGCAGGCGCGCCGCTTTCTCCGGGCTGCGGACGAGGCAGGCGACCTCGTCTCCGCGCTCCCGCAGCTGGCGGACCACCTCGCCGCCGATGAAACCGGTGCCTCCGGTCACGAAGACCTTCACGGCCCACCACCCTATAGGGACGGGGACGGCGCTTACAATTCTCCTGAGTGCAAGGTTCGAGAAACGGCAGGCAGCGACCGACCCGCTACGCGGGCGCGGAGAACGGTGCCGGCGTCTCGAACCGCCGGGCGCGCCAGCGCGCGCTCGCGATCGGCATCGTCAGCGGGCAGGAGGAGGGCGAGCCGCTGGCCGAGCTGAAGGAGCTTCTGCGCACGGCGGGGGTCGCCACCGCCGGGGTCGCGACCCAGCAGCGCCCGCAGCCCGACCCCGACCGCTACTTCGGCCGCGGCCGCCTGGGGGAGCTGAAACGGGAGATCGCCGCCTGCGACGCCAACCTGGTCGCCTGCGACGACGAGCTGGCGCCCCGGCAGGAGCGCAACCTGGAGGCGGCGCTGGGCGTGCCGGTGATCGACCGCACCGCGGTGATCCTCGACATCTTCGCCGACCACGCCCACTCGGCCGAGGGCAAGCTGCAGGTCGAGCTCGCCCAGCTCGAATACAACATGGCCCGCATGCGGGGCCTCTGGACCCACCTTGAGCGCCTCGGCGCCGGGCGCATGGACGGCGGCATCGGCACCAGGGGCCCGGGCGAGAGCCAGATCGAGACCGATCGCCGGCTCGCCCGCGACCGGATCAGCGCCCTGCGCCGCCGCCTGACGCGGCTGGAGCGCAACCGCGGCGTGATGCGCGCGCGGCGCGAGAGCTCCTCGCTGCCGCGGGTCGCCCTCGCCGGCTACACCAACGCCGGCAAGTCGACGCTACTGAACGCGCTGACCGGGGCCGAGGTCGACGTCCGCGACCGCCTCTTCCACACCCTCGACCCGACCACCCGCACCTTCGAGCTCTCCGGCCGCGACTACCTGCTGACCGACACCGTCGGCTTCATCGAAAAGCTGCCCCACCAGCTGGTCGAGGCCTTCAAGGCGACCCTCGAGGAGACCGTCCTCGCCGACCTGATCCTCCACGTGGTCGACGCTTCGGCGTCCGAGCAACGGCGGCTGATCGACATGCAGGCGGTCGATGAGGTGCTGGAGGAGATCGGGGCGGGGGAGAAGCCGCGCCTGCTGGTCTTCAACAAGGTCGACCTGCTGAGCGCCGGCGAGCGCCGCGAAACCGAGCTCGACCACCCCGAGGCGGTGCTGATCTCCGCCGCGGAGGGGGAGGGGCTGGACGAGCTGCGCGAGCGGATCGAGGCGGCTTTCGAGGAGACGCTGACCGAGGTCGAGCTGCTGATCCCCTACAGCGAGGGCGGGCGCCTGCACGAGCTGCACGAGGTGGCCGGCGACCTGGAGCGGACCGACCGTGAGGACGGGGTGCTGGTCCACGCGAAGGTGCCCTCGGCGGAGCTGCATCGCTTCAGCGATTTGGCTGTGGCCTGAGGCGGGACGGGCCCTGAGGGCGGGAGGGCCCGAGGGGGAACCCTCCGTCGCGATTTGGGGAGACTCCTCCGGGTTCCCCCTCGGGCCCTTGTAGGGTCCGGCAGGTGCAGCTTCCGGTTCTGAGACTTAAGGATGAGGCCGTTCTCCCGAAGCGGGCGCATCCGGGGGACGCTGGGCTTGATTTGTACGCGTGCGAGGAGGCCCACATCGGTCCCGGCGAGCGCTGGAGTGTCGGGACCGGGGTGGGGGTCGAGATCCCGGAGGGACATGCGGGGTTGGTGCTGCCGCGCTCGGGGCTTGCCCGCGACCACGGGATCGCCCTGGTGAATGCGCCGGGCCTGATCGACTCCGGCTACCGGGGCGAACTGCGGGTGCTGCTGCTCAACACCGACCCGGCCGAGACCTTCCGGGTCGAGACCGGCGACCGGATCGCGCAGCTGCTGCTGACCCCGATCGCGACGCCGGAACCGGTGGAGGCGGCGGAGCTCAGCCAGTCGTCCCGCGGCGAAGGGGGCTTCGGCTCCAGCGGACGTTAGCGGTGGGACTTATCGCTGTATGACAGGGAAAACTCCCACCGCTCCTCAGGCACCGGCGGCCTGACGAGCTGATTCGTGCGCGGCGGCCTCCAGCGCGTCGGGCAGCGGCTCCAGCTCAGGGCGGGTGCCGTAGCGGCGCTCCAGGGCGAGGGCGATCAGGTGGTCGGCCAGCCAGGCGTTCTTCGGCAGTAGGGGGCCGTGGAGGTAGGTGCCGATCACGTTGTCGCGCCTGACCCCCTCGTAGCCGTCGCGGTCGTTGTTGCCGTGGCCGGAAACGACCTTGCCGAGCGGCGTCGCGCCGGGGCCGAGGTAGGTGCGGCCGCCGTGGTTCTCGAAGCCGGCGATCAGGCGTGGTCCATTGCCGAAGTCGGCCTCGATCGCGACGTTGCCGATCAGGCGCGGGCCGGGCTCGCGCACGGTCTCCAGGTCGGCGATCCCCAGCCCCGGCAGCTTCTCCTCGCCGAGCTGGTAGCTGTGGCCGAGCAGCTGGTAGCCGCCGCAGACCGCCAGCAGCACGGCGCCGTCGTCGGCCGCCGCGGTGAGGGCCTCCCGCTTCGTCGCGACCATGTCGGCGGCGACCGCCACCTGGTCGCGGTCCTGGCCGCCGCCGACGTAGAAGAGGTCGTGGGCGGCGGGGTCGACCGGGTCGCCGGGGCCGGCGCCGTCGTGGACGAAGCCGATCCCGCGCCACTCGCAGCGCCGCCGCAGGAAGATGATGTTGCCGCGGTCGGCGTAGATGTTCATCTGCTCGGGATAGAGGCTGAGGACCCGCAGCTCCATCAGCGGCTCCTTTCGAAGAGGACGACGCGGGAGCCGACGTGGAGCTCGGTCGAGGGGATGCGCTCTTGCCCCACCGGAGAGAGGCCAGCAGATTCGGCCTCGGCTACGAGCTCGGTGACGTTGAGCATGCAGAGGTGGACTTCATCGACCTCGTCGGTCAGATCGCCGCCCGGAGAAACCGTTTGCCGCAGTCGCTTCAAGAAGATGCGCCCATCGCCTATCCCCACGTAGAGGGGGAGGCTCGAGTAGACCCAGCCGTCCACCTCGCGAACGTCGGGGAGGGGGCGAAAATCTCCAGTTCGCCTGGGGAGCCGTTCGACGATCGCCGCGGCGAGCACGCCGCCGGGACGCAGCGCCGCGGCCACCCGCCGCAGGCACCGCACCCGCGAATGCGAGCTCCGCAGCAGCTGCAGGAACTGCATCGGCGCCAGCGCCAGCTCCGCCTCCTCGCTGAGCTCGAGGTCGAGCGCGTCGCGGCAAACGGGTTCCACAGGGAGGCCGGCGGCGCGTTCGGCCAGCGAGAGGACGAGGTCGGGATCGCGGTCCACCGCGATCACCTCGTGCCCGCGCCGCGCCAGGTGCAGGGCGACGCGGCCGGTGCCGCAGCCGAGATCGAGGACCGGGCCGCCGCAGCGCTCGGCCAGTTCCTCCCAGAGCGAGAGGTCGGCCTCGTAGGCGCCGCACTCGACGTCGTGCCAGATCGCCGCGGTCTCGCTCATCGCCAGAACTCCTTCGCCAGGCCGCGGTCGGCGAGCAGCTTGCGCAGCTCCAGCAGCGCGGTGTAGGTGGGGAGGGCGAAGAGCCGCCCCCGGGCGCCGGCGACGGCGGCGTCGAGCGAGGCGCCGATCCCCGGCACCACCTCGATCGCCGCCTCCGGCCAACCCGCGTACTTGAGCCGCAGCGCCATCTCCGGCGCCCGGGTGCCGGAGCAGACGACGCGGCGGACGCCGCCGGCGAGCAGCTCGAAGTCGGCGTCCCAGATCCAGGAGACGTCGCGGCCGTCGGCGATCCGGTCGTTGAGGGCGATCCAGAGGTCGATCGGCTCGCCCTCGCGGCCCTCCAGCGTCAGCGTCCGCAGGACCTCGTTGGCGCCGGCCGGGTTCTTGATCAGCAGGATCGAGACCGGGACGCCGCCGACCTCGATCGTCTCGACCCGGCCGAAGGCAGCGCGCATCTCGCCCAGCGCGGCGGCGATCCGCTCCGGCGCGACCCCCAGCCGCAGGCCCGCCGCGACCGCGGCGAGGGCGTTGTAGACGTTGTAGAGGCCCGGCAGCGGCAGCTCCAGCCGCAGCTCCCCCTGCGGCGTCCGTACGGTCGCCCGCGAGCCCTCCATCCCGCGCAGCTCGACCGCCGTCGCCGCCACCTCCGGCGCCGGCCGCTCGGCGCCGCAATGAGGGCAGGAGTAGTGGCCGAGGTGGCCGACGAAAGCGCGCTCGTAGGCGTAGGGGCGGCCGCAGCGGCGGCAGTGCTTGGCGTCGAAGGCGTGCTGCAGCTCCGGCAGCGCCTGCGCGGGGTCCTCGATCCCGAAGTAGGTGACGCCCTCGCGGCGCTCCCCGGCGGGGTCGCGGCCGAGGTCGGCGATCAGCGGGTCGTCGGCGTTGAGGACGAACCCGGTGCGCCCGGTCCGCTCCGCCACCGTCTTCGCCCACTCGTCGGCCAGCGCCTCCATCTCGCCGTAGCGGTCGAGCTGGTCGCGGAAGAGGTTGCCGAGGACGATCAGCGAGGGGTCGAGCTGTTGGGCGACCCGCGGCAGCCAGGCCTCGTCGACCTCGAAGAGGCCCTCGTGCCCACGCTGCTCCAGCAGCGCCGTCGCCACGCCCCAGGTCATGTTCGAGCCGGCGCGGTTGTGGACCGGGCTGCGGCCGTCGGCCTCCAGCAACGCGGCGATCATCCCCGCGGTCGTCGTCTTGCCGTTGGTGGCGCTGACGATCGTCGTGCCACGGTCGAGGCCGGAGCCGAGCCGGGCGATCGCCTCCGGCTCCAGGCGCAGCAGCACCCGTCCCGGCAGCGTCGTACCGCCGCCGCGGCCGCTGGCCCGGCTGGCGGCGACGATCGCCCGCGAGAGCGCGACCTTGGCGCCGAAGAGGGCGCCGGGGCGGCTGCCGTTGCGCGCCACCTCAGCTCTCCCCGGGCGGGACGAGGATCGAGAGGCAGCGCGGCAGCACCCGCAGCGAGACCGGCAGGTCGGTCAGGTGGTCGCCGTCGGCGTAGACCGGGAAGGGGCGGCTGGCGTCGAGCTCCAGCCGCGGGGTGCGGAAGACGCTGACCTCCTCCCGGTCGAGGTGAGCCCCCTTGAGGACGTCGCGCAGGCCCCAGAGGAAGCGCAGCTTGCCGCCCTCGCCGATCGAGACGACGTCGAATTCGCCGTCGTCGATCGCCGCCTCGGGGGCGATGTACATGCCGCCGCCGTAGACGCTGTTGTTGGCGACGGCGACGAAGTAGCCGCTGATCCGCTTGCGTTCGTCGCCGACCGCGAGCGTGAAGCGGGCCGAGCGCCAGCCGACCAGGGTGCGGAGCATCGAGTAGACGTAGACGAGGTTGCCGCGGAGGAAGTGGGTTTCGTTGGCGAGCCGGTTGCATTCGGAGTCGAAGCCGACGCTGACGATGCCGAGGAAGCGCTTGCCGTTGGCCTCGCCGACGTCGATCCGGCGGCTGTGGCCGGCGAGGACGACCTCGACCGCGGCCTCGGGCTCGGTCGGGATGCCGAGCGCCCGCGCCAGGTCGTTGCCGCGGCCGCCGGGGATCAGGCCCAGGGGCGAGTCCGAGCCCGCCATCGCGCCGCCGACGGCGCCCAGCAGGCCGTCGCCGCTGACCACCACCGGCAACTCGCCGAGCTCGACCGCCCGCAGCGCCAGCTCAGCCCCGTGCTCGAGGCTGCGCGTCCTCTCGACCCGGAAGACGGCGCGGTGGGCGTCGAGGGCGGCCTCGATCCGCGGCAGCAGCTTCAGCGTCTTTCCCCCTGCCGAGGAGGGGTTGACGAGCAGGGTCAGCGGCGTCCCGGCATGCTCCATTCCGGCCCCAGCCTAGAGGGCGAGGCCGGGGGCGCCGCCGCCCCTCAGGCGGAGGACGGCGAAGCTGCCGTCGCCGGCCGGCTGCGACCAGATCGGCTGGAAGCCGAGCCGCGCCAGGCGCCAGCGCAGAAGCCGGCCGCCGATGCCGGCCGGGGCCTCCTTGCGGCGGGACTCGGCGAGGACGAGAAAGCCGCCGGGGCGCAGCACCCGCGCCGCCTCGGCGGCGTTGGGGCGGGCGTCGATCGCG
>DATHFL010000138.1:0-2032 GCA_035318125.1 Solirubrobacterales bacterium
CTGGCGAAGCTGCCGGCGATGCTCGACCGGGTCGACGCCTGGATCGAGGCGGGCGTCCTGAACGGCGAGCAGCTGAACGCGGCCGACTTCCAGATCGCCCCCAGCATCGGGCTGGCGATGACCCTCGACGACCTGCGGCCGGCGATCGAGGGCCGCCCCGCCAGCGAACTGGCGAGGCGGCTGGTGCCGAACTACCCGGGCAGGATGCCGCCGGTGATCCCGGCGGACTGGCTTACCGCCCTGCAGCCGGCTTAGCTGTCACTCCTATTTGTCGGCGACCCAGACCGGTTCCGGAGCGGTGACTGTGTAGCTGCCCGTCCATTTCGCGGTTGCGGGACAGGTGATGCCGCCTTCGAGCTTTTTCAGCGATCCCGAGAGGTCGATTGTCCCCATCGCCCCGCCTGTGAGGACGCCGATTTTGCCGTCGCCGTATCTGCAGTGACCCATGCATTTGAATGTCACGTTGAGATTGGCCGTGGTGACGTCGCCGTTCATCGTTTCGGGGGTGAATGCGACGGCCAGGGAGGGTGCGTTCAGCACCACGGTTTCCGGACAGCTGCAATTCGTCAACGTGAAGGTTTCGAGGCCGATGATCACATCGCCCGCGCCGCCCGCATTGGTGATTTCCCCTTCCATCGTCGAGCCCGTGCAGGTGTAGGAGTACGAGCTGCCGCCTCCGAGTTCGAATTTGAATTCGAGGGTTTTGTCGACCGTGGCTTTGAACGCTACTTTTTCTCCATACGCTTTCCCTTCACATGGTGTGACGTTTTCTTTGCACAGCACGGTCGCCGAGGCGGAGCCCGCGCCGACGATCGCGATCAGGGCCAGGGCCGCCACGACGGCGAGCCCCAGCATCTTCAGGTTCTTCATCTCTCCCTCTCCCTCCGGCGCCCAGCGCCGGTGATTTTTTCCAAGCTTTCGCTGCGGTCCCACAGCAGCACCGACACCAGCGCCAAGCCGGCGATCGAGGCGGCCCCCAGGCCGCCGGCGAGCGCCCCCTCCCCGGTGGCGTCCATCTTCCACTCGACCGCGAGCACGACCAGCACGAACAGGGAACCGCCGATCGCGCCGCCGACGAGCGCGACGCGGCGTCGCTCGGGATGCCAGAGCGAGCCGATCAGCCGCCCGAGCAGGCCCCCGGCGACCGCGGTTGCGACCAGCTCGAACAGGGTCTTTTCCTGGAATTCGAATATGTCGTTGGTGGGGACGTAAACCGGCAGAGCCCAGAGCAGGCCGCCGGCGAGCCCCGCCAGCGCCCCGACCGCCAGGCCCTTCAGAAGCGGTCCGACCGGGTCGGCCTTCCAGATACGCAACGCGATCCAGGTTGCGAGAACGGCACCGACAAGCGCCAGCACCCCGGTCCTCCGCACCAGCTCGTCGATGATGCGTTCTGCGGCTTCCCCGGTGTCTTCGTCGTCGACGGCTTCTTCGAAGGTCATGATCGCTTCGAAAAGGCGACGGCCAGCCCAGGCGGTCACGCCCGCGAGCGCGGCGCCCTCGAGCGCGAGGTGCCAGCGGGGCGAGGCGGCCGTCGCCGGCGCAGCCGCTTCCTCCGGTTCGGGGCGGTCGGGCAGCAGCTCGTCGAGGGCGCTGAGCAACCGGCCGACGTCGTAGGTCCAGCGCCCGTCGCTCAGCTCCAGCGCGTTGCGCCGGGTGATCGCCTGCAGCTCCGGCGGCAGGTCCTCGCGCCGCGGCATCCGGGCGCCGCCGACGAGCAGCGGGATCGCGGTCACGTCGTTGCGGCGCAGCCCCGTTTCGACCTCAAGCCGGACGAAGTCGTCGGGGTCCTCGATCCGGCGCGTCCCGTCTTCGTTCACCAGCTCCGCCCAGCGCGGGCCGATGACGACGATCAGCGCCACGCAGCCGGAAACCACCTTCGTGATCCGGTCGACGAAGTCGACCCCGGGGGCGAGCTCCAGGTCCATGAAGACGTTGCCGGGTCCGAAGCGGGCGACCATCGCGTCGTAGATTCGCCCGGCATAGGGCGCCGTCTCCTCGCGGCGGTAGCAGATGAAGACCTTCTGGGGCTCAC
>DATHFL010000139.1:0-3916 GCA_035318125.1 Solirubrobacterales bacterium
GAACGCTTCCCGGGCATCGTCGACCCGCAGCTGTTCCAGCCCCTCGGAGACGACGGCGCCGCCTTCGCAGTTGCTGGCGTAGACGATCGGCTGGCGCTGCGGCCAGACCGAGCGGACGCCGGCCACGGCGGCGATCGCGGGCAGGTCCCCGGGCGCCGCCGAGAGGGTGACGGTCTGCGTCTCGCGGCTGGAGCTGACGATCCGCGCCCCGGCCGCGCGCAGCTCGGGCAAGCCGGCGATCGCGCCTTCGTCGAAGCGGGCGATGACGACGACCCGGTCGCCCTCGCGGACCAGGCTCGCGGGGCCCGCAGTGGCGATGCCGAGGAGCTCGGCCTGGGCAGCCGGCGACTTGGCCGCCACCGACGGCTTGGCGAGGACGGCGAGCTGTGGCGCGAGCGGTCCCTTGCCCTTCGGCCCCAGCACCGCGGCCCCGGCGCTTGCGGAGAGCAGCGCCGCGAGCATGAGCCCGAGCACAAGTGACCTTCCCGCGAGGCGATTGAGGCGCAGTCCCGGCGTCATCGTCTCCATTCTTATCGGCACGGCCGTCGTCGTCTCAAGGCTTAACAACGCGGGTGACCGGCGGGTGATCCTGCTACGGTCCCCGACATTAGGGCCGGATTCAACCGGCGAAAGTTGTGCGTAGCGCTCGCAGTCGTTGCTTTTGCATCCTCCGCGTTCGCAGCACATGAAGTGGAGGCAATGCATGCCCACTGGAACTGTCAAGTGGTTTAGCGACGATAAGGGCTACGGGTTCATTACGCCCGACGACGGCTCGAAGGACGTCTTCGTCCATCACAGCGCCATCCTCGGCGAGGGCTTCAAGTCCCTGACCGAGGGCGCCAAAGTGTCCTACGAGTCGGAGGAAGGCCCCAAGGGCCCGGCCGCCGCGAGCGTTCAGCAGCAGTAACTTCGCCGCGAACGCTTTAATAACGGGACCCGCTTGGGTCCCGTTTTTTTTGCGTCTGGGGGCTTCTCGGAGGTTCAGGGCCGAGCAGTCCAAGGACGCAGGAGCGAGTGTGCTCTGCACATGAGTGACGAGGACGCAGGAATGCGAAGCGCCATGAATCTCCGAGAAGACCTCAGAAACGTCGCGATCATCGCCCATGTGGACCATGGGAAGACGACGCTGGTCGACGCGATGCTTTGGCAGACCGGCACCTTCCGCAAGGGCCAGGAGGTCGCCGAGCGGGTGATGGACTCGATGGACCTGGAGCGGGAGAAGGGGATCACGATCCTCGCCAAGAACACCGCCGTCACCTACGGCGAGACGAAGCTGAACATCGTCGACACTCCCGGCCACGCCGACTTCGGCGGCGAGGTCGAGCGAGCGCTGACGATGGTTGACGGGGCGCTGCTGCTGGTCGACGCCTCCGAGGGCCCGCTGCCGCAGACCCGCTTCGTCCTCCGCAAGGCGCTGGAGCGGAGGCTGCCGATCATCCTCGTCGTCAACAAGGTCGACCGGCCCGACGCGCGGATCGGCGAGGTGGTCGACGAGGTCTACGAGCTCTTCATCGACCTCGACGCCGATTCCGACCAGATCGACTTCCCGATCGTCTACACCAACGCCAAGGCCGGCTGGGCCGCGCTCGAGGAGGGGGTCGAGGGGAGCGACCTCTCCCCCCTGCTCGACCTGATGCTGGAGAAGATCCCGGCGCCGCAGTACGACCCCGAGGCGCCGCTGCAGGCGCACGTCACCAACCTCGACGCCTCGCCCTACGTGGGGCGGCTGGCGATCTGCCGGGTGCACCAGGGGACGATCCGCTCCGGGCAGCAGATCGCCTGGTGCCGGGCCGACGGCAGCGTCGCCCGGGCGGCGGTCTCCGAGCTCTACGTCACCGAAGGGCTGGAGCGGGTCGCCGCCGCCGAGGCCGGGCCGGGCGAAATCATCGCCGTCGCCGGGATCGAAGAGGTGACGATCGGCGAGACCCTGGCCGACCCCGAGGACCCGCGGCCGCTGCCGGTGATCACGGTCGACGAGCCCTCGCTCTCGATCGTCATCGGCATCAACACCTCGCCGCTGGCGGGGACGCAGGGAGGCGACAAGCTGACCGCGCGGCAGATCCGCTCGCGGCTCGACGCCGAGCTGGTCGGCAACGTCTCGCTGCGGGTCAACGACACCGAGCGGCCCGACGCCTGGGAGGTGCAGGGGCGCGGCGAGCTGCAGCTGGTGGTGCTGCTGGAGATCATGCGCCGCGAGGGCTACGAGCTGACCGCAGGGCAGCCGCAGGTGGTGACCCGCGAGATCGAAGGTCAGATGCACGAGCCGGTCGAGCGGCTGGCGATCGACGTGCCCGAGCAGCACGTCGGCGACGTCACCCAGATGCTGGCGGCGCGCAAGGGCCGGCTCGAGCAGATGGTCAACCACTCGACCGGGTGGGTGCGGATGGAGTACCTGGTCCCGGCCCGCGGCCTGATCGGCTTCCGCACCGAGTTCCTCACCGTCACCCGGGGCAGCGGCCTCCTCCACCACGTCTTCGACCGCTGGGAGCCGTGGGCGGGCGAGCTGCGGACGCGGCAGACCGGGTCGCTGGTGGCGGACCGGCGCGGCCAGACCGCGAGCTACTCGCTGCTCAACCTGCAGGAGCGCGGCAGGCTCTTCGTCGGCTCCGGCGAGGAGGTCTACGAAGGGATGGTCGTCGGCGAGAACTCGCGCTCCGACGACCTCGACGTCAACCCGACCAAGGCCAAACAGCAGACCAACATGCGCGCCGCCAGCGCCGACGTCCTGGTCCGCCTGGCCCCCAAAGTCGAGCTCTCCCTCGAAGGCGCGATCGAGTTCGTCCGCGAGGACGAGTGCGTCGAAATCGCCCCCGACGCGGTTCGCCTGCGCAAGGTCGAGCTCGACAAGGTCAAGCGCCTGAAGGCATCGAAGCGCGGCGACGCTGCCCCGGCTCGGTAGCGCCGGGGGAGACGGGTGCCCCTCCGCCGGAGACCGTACGTTTCACCAGGGACAGTCCGCGCCATCAGCTTGACCCAAAGCCTCCGTCGGAGGGGCACCCGTCTCCCCCAACCAAGCCTGCGAGCGCTTGTTTGATCAGCTCGTGTGGCTCCGCCCGCGTTCCGTGCGTCTCGAAGACGTCGAGTTCCACCGCGAAGCGATGCGCCGGCCAGTAGCAGTCGAGCTCGAAGCCCTCCTCCACGTAGTTCGTCCGCGGCTGCGGTAGCCCAGCCTCCAGGCAGAGCTCCAGGAACCGCCGCTCCAGCCCCGACCGCGTGAAGCTCGACGGCCTATAGAGCGCAATCGCCCGCCGCAAGCGCTTGTGGCCGTGATGGCCGGTGGTCCGATCGAGTAGCGCTTCCACCGCTCGCAGATCAAAGAGCCCCATCTCTTCCGATCGCTCGACCATCTTCTCCAGCCAATCGAAGCGCACGGTCGCAGCAAGGTCGAGGAGGGTCCGAGGCAATGAAGTCACCGGAATCCCCTCGCGCAGCGCCCGGTCATCCTCGGTGATCAAGCGCGCCTCATGGAGGCGGATCGGTGGTCGCGGCTTGCGTCGCACCGGCGTGGTCACCGAGAAAGGCGCAGGTGAGACCTTGGCGATATCCCACAGCCACGCAGCCGATAGATGACTGAGAAGCGCCCGCGGACCAGAGGCAAGAACCGCCGCCAGGCATTCGCCATAGGGACAGATGCGGGTGTGACCGACCGCGAAGACACCGCGGTGGAGACGGTGCAAGTGGCCGGCGCCAACGGCACGGTCAACCGCGCTTCGCGAAAGACCCAGCGGACCCGTCAACTGCCGAATCGAGACGACGCCATGCTGTCGCTTCGCCAATTCCGGAAGCGAATCGGGTTCAACCGAGGGGTGCGCCTGCCCTTTGCCCTGCATAGCGGTGAAAAGGTCCGGCGGACCTTTGTCTCTCCCCCTACCCAGCCTGTTTTTCGTCCCTCGAACGCGCTCCGAGCGCACAAAAA
>DATHFL010000140.1:0-3784 GCA_035318125.1 Solirubrobacterales bacterium
GCGCCGGTCGCGGCGCTGCCGAACGTCGACCTGCACTGGGGGGACACGATGAAGCTCGACCTGGCGGCGCTGCGGCCGGCGCCGAGCGCGATGGTCGCCAACCTGCCCTACTCGGTGGCGACGCCGCTGCTCCTGCGGACGATCGAGGCGCTGCCGTCGCTTGCGCGCTGGACGGTGATGGTGCAGCGCGAGATCGCCGACCGGCTGCGGGCGGCGCCGGGCAACCGAATCTACGGCTCCCCCAGCGTCGTCGCCCAGCTCGCCTGCGAGGTCGAGCTGGTGCGGGCGGTCGACCCGGCCGTCTTCAAGCCGCGCCCCCGGGTCGACTCGGCGATCCTGCGGCTGCGGCGGACCGGCCCGGGCGCCGACGCCGCGACGCGGGCGCTGGTCCGGCAGGCCTTCGCCCACCGGCGCAAGTCGCTGGCCCGCTCGCTCGAGCACGCGCGGCCGGGATCGCTGGCGCCCGCCCGCGCCGCGCTGGCCGAGCTCGGGCTGCCCGAGGACGCCCGCGCCGAGGCGCTGGCGCCCGAGCAATTCGCCGCCCTCTCCGCGAAGCTGCCTGATTGAAACCTGTCTCATGCTGCTCCGCGCCCCGGCCAAGCTCAACCTCTGCCTCTACCTCGGCGGCCGCCGCGAGGACAGCCTGCACGAGCTCTGCTCGCTGTTCGAGCCGCTGGCGCTGGCGGACCTGATCGAGGTCTCGCCGGCGGCGCGCGACGAGGTCCTCTGTCCCGGCGTCGAGGGGGAGAACCTGGCGGCGCGGGCGCTGGCGGCGCTGCGCGAGCGCGGCTGGGAGCGGGAGCCGCTGCGGGTCGAGATCGAGAAGCGGGTGCCGGTCGCGGCCGGGCTCGGCGGCGGCAGCGGCGACGCCGCCGCGGTCCTGCGGCTGGCCGCCGGCGAGGTCCCCGGCCTGCCCGAGCTGGCGGCGGAGCTGGGGGCCGACGTGCCCTCGCAGCTGCGTCCGGGGCTGGCGCTGGTGCGCGGTGCCGGCGAGCGGGTCGAGCCATTGCCTGAGCCGGCCGAGCACGCGGCGGTGCTGCTGCCGGGCGGCGGCGGGCTCAGCACCGCCGCAGTCTTTGCCGAGGCCGACCGGCTCGGGCTCGGCCGCCCGGCGGCGGAGCTCGACGAGCTGGCCGGGCGACTGCGCGAGGCGGCGGGCGCCGGCGCCTCGCCGCTCGCCTACCCCGAGCTCCTCGTCAACGACCTCGAACCGGCGGCGATCTCGCTGCGCCCCGACGTCGGCGAGGCGCTGGAGGCGCTGCGAGGCGCCGGCGCCGCGCTCGCGATCCTCAGCGGCTCCGGCCCGACCGCGGTCGGGCTCTTCCCCGGCCTCGCTGCCGCCGAGGCCGCCGCCGCGGAGCTCGAAGTCGAGGAAGCGATCGTCTGCGCCGCCGGAAGCGCAAAACTGGCGCCATGAGGATGCCCGGGGAGGGAGGGGGCGCGAGCAGGCGCAAACGGATCGTCGTCGCCTGCATCGCCGCGGCCGTCGCGACCGGCTACTTCTTGATCAGCCGCGAGCTCGGCAGCATCGACCTGCAGCAGCTGCTCGAGGACATCTCCAACACCCTCGGCGCCTGGACCTACCTGCTGGTCGGCTTCTTCGCCTTCGCCGAGACCGGCGCCTTCATCGGCCTGGTGGTCCCGGGGGAGACGACGATGCTGCTCGGCGGCGCCGTCGCCGGCCAGGGCGCGATCGACGTCTACCTGCTGATCTCGATCGCCTGGTTCGCGGCCTGGCTCGGCGACACCACCAGCTTCTTCCTCGGGCGCCGGCTCGGCCGCGGCTTCGTGCTCGAGCACGGGCCGCGCGTCGGGATCAGCCACGAGCGCTTCGAGAAAGTCGAGGACTACTTCGGCCGCCACGGCGGCAAGACGATCTTCATCGGCCGCTGGATCAGCCTCGTGCGCGCCTTCGCGCCGTTCATCGCCGGCAGCTCGGGGATGCAGTACCGCGCCTTCGTCCCCTACAGCGTCCTCGGCACCGGGCTCTGGGCCTCGCTCCACATCCTCGTCGGCTACTTCTTCTCGCGGAGCATCGAGGAGGCGGGTCACTACGCCGCCCGCGGCGCCTTCCTGCTGGCGACGCTGATCGCGCTCGTCGCCGGCACGGTCTACCTGGTGCGCCGCTTCCGGGTCGAGGAGAACCGGGTCGCGGCGGTGCGCTGGATGGAGCGGCACGATGCGACCCGCTGGCTGGTCGTGCTCGGCCGCCGCTACCGGCCGCAGCTGCAGTTCCTCTGGGCGCGGGTCACGCCCGGCGGCACCTTCGGGCTCGAATTCACGACCTTGATGGCGACCCTCGCCGTCGCCCTCTTCGTCCTCGTCGCCTACACGGTGGTGATCGGGGAAGACCCCGGCCCGACCCCCGGCGACGAGACCGCGATCGAACTGGTCGGCCACCTGCAGGGCGGCTTCCTCACCAGCGTCGCCAAGGCGATCACCTGGCTCGGCTCCGGCGCCGTCGTCTGGGCGCTGGCGGCGGTCGCCGGGGCGCTGCTCGCCTGGCGGCGGCGCTGGGCCGAGTTCTGGGTGCTGCTGGCGGGGATGACGATCACCCAGGTCGGCATCGTCGAGATCAAGGACGCCGTCGACCGGCCGCGGCCGCCGGACCCGCTCGCCTCCAGCTCCGGCTCCTCCTTCCCCAGCGGCCACGCGGCCCACGCGGTGCTCTACCTCTGGCTGGCGGTGACGATCGTGATGCGGCTGCGGCCGGGGATGGCGCGGGGGGCGGCGGTGGTAACGACCGGCCTCGTGCTGACGATCCTGATCGGCCTCTCGCGCGTGTATCTGAACGTCCACTACCTCAGCGACGTCAGCGGCGGCTGGGCGCTGGGCGCGGCGGCCTTCTCCTTCTGCGCCGCGATCGGGCTG
Organism: Solirubrobacterales bacterium; assembly: GCA_035318125.1. Lineage (GTDB taxonomy): Bacteria > Actinomycetota > Thermoleophilia > Solirubrobacterales > 70-9 > VAYN01. The sequence continues at coordinate 2,872 of DATHFL010000140.1, forward strand.
ACCATCTCGCAACTGCGCCACAATCCAGGGCAGTGACCGTTCTCGCGCTGGCCAAGCTCGGCGATCAGTACCTGCTCTACGCGATCGCCGCGGCGATCTGCCTGGTCGTCTTCGTCACCCTGATCCTCACCCCGGCGCTGAGCGCCTACGGGCGGGCCTGGGAGAAGACGGCGGCCGGATTCCTCTCCGTCTTCGTCCTCGCGGCCCTCGTCCTCGGCGGCGTCGTGATCGGCCTGGTCGTCGTCTACTACTACTCCGACATCGTCAACTTCATCAACGGAGCCTAGGACGGGCTGACGCGCCAAATCGTCCCAGGCTCCGAACGGCTGGGACAAGCGGGGATAATGGCGCGATGCCGGCATCGTCTAAGCACGGGGTGGAAAGCCCTGCAAATGCGGACCGCTCGGTCCTGCTCGAGGCGCTCGCCGAAGCGGTCGAGTCGGGCGCGGGGCTGCCCGCGGTCGCCCGCGCGGCGGCGCGGCTGCTCGACGCCAGCGTCGCCCTGATCGACCGCTCCAGCGCGGTGCTGGCGGTCGCCGGCGCCTCCTCCGACCAGGAGCAGAAGCTGCTCTCCGGCGGCGAGGGGGTGACGACGGTCGCCCTGCGGGTCGCCGACACGGTGGTCGGCGAGCTGCGCTACCGGGCGAAGTCGCCCCCGGAGGCGGCGATCGCGCGGATGGTGACGACGCTGCTGGCGCTGGAGCTGGAGCGCTCGCGCTCGCCCGAGTGGGAGAGCGAGGAGGCCGCCGGGGCGTTCGTGACCGCGGTGCTGCGCCGCGAGGTCACCGACCGCGGCGACATCGTCGCCCGCGCGGCGGAGCTCGGCGCCGACCTCGACCGCGGCGCCGGCGTCGTCGTCCTGCGGGCGGCGCCGCGCTCGGCGCAGACGGGCGAGTGGCGGGAGCGGGTCCTG
>DATHFL010000141.1:0-3482 GCA_035318125.1 Solirubrobacterales bacterium
TTTCTGTCTTAGCGTTTGCTAATCTGCCGCCAACTTCCGCTGAATCTCCGCCTACATAACGCGGGGAGCGGGGGGCCCAATCAGTTGGGGCGAATCGCGGCGATTGCCGCGTAGCGCAGCTCCTTCAGCGCGAGCCCGTCAGCTAACCCCGCAAGCGCCTGGAAAGAGATGCAGACGATTCGACAAACCCACCTGCGCTGGGCCCTTGCCCTGGCCGCCGCCCTGGCCCTGATGGCCGGTGCCGCCGCCGGCGCCAAGGCCGCCACCGGCGGCGCCTCCAGCTACACGCCGCCCCCCGAGGGCGGCTTCGGCCCCTATCGCTACGCCGGCGCCAGCTGGTACGGCCCGGGCCTCTGGGGCAACAAGACCGCCTGCGGCGCCACCCTGCGGCCGCACACCCTCGGCGTCGCTCACAAGTCGCTGCCCTGCGGCACCACCGTCAAGTTCGTCTACCACGGCCACGCCCTGGTCACCCAGGTGATCGACCGCGGCCCCTACGTCAAGGGACGCGCCTGGGACCTGACCCAGGCCGCCAGCGAAGCGCTCGACTTCGAAGGCGTGGGCCGGGTCCGCTACGCGCTCGCCCTCAAGTAGGAGCTCTCCAAAGTCCGGCCGCACCCGTGGCTAGGCTGCCGTGTTCGAGCAGTGGCCAAGGCCAACGTGACGAGAGGAGCAGCGCAGATGTCGAGGTTTCCGCAGGCAGTGACCACCGTCGCGACGGAGAAGGGCCGCTGGCTCGTGGTCGGGCTGACCGCCTTCTCGCTGGCGCTGCTCCTGGTCATCCAGGCGGCCGAAAGCGACGCCGCCAAGGTGGCGCGGACGACGGTGATCCTCGGCCAGACCGCGACCGAGCCCGATCCCTCCTGCCCCGACCTGCCCTGCCAGGCGGTCGGCAGCGTCACCGGCTTCCAGGTCGGCAACGGCCAGACGCGGCTGCCGTTCCTGGTCCCGCACGACGGCACGATCAAGTCCTGGACGCTGACCCTGGCGCAGCCGACCAACAGCCAGCGCACCTTCTTCAACGGCTTCTTCGGCACCCCGCCGCAGGCGCGGCTGGCGATCCTGCGCCGCGTCCCAGGCAGCGCCCCGCCGGCGTACCGGCTCCGCCGCCAGGGCACGGTCCAGGTGCTCTCGCCCTACCTCGGACAGACGGTCAAGTTCGGCTCCAACCTCAAAGTCGAGAAGGGCGACATCGTCGGCCTCACCGTTCCCACCTGGGCGCCGGCCTTCGCTCAGGACCTGGCCTCGGACAACGTCTGGCGCGCCAGCCGCGAGCCGGGCACCTGCAAAAACGCCACCGACATCCGCCAGGGCGAACCCCAGCAGAAAATCGGCGGCGTCGCCGTCTACGGCTGCAAATACACGACCGCGCGCCTGCTCTACACGGCGACGCTGGTCGAGGGCCGCTGAGCGACCCTCGACCGCATCTGGCTCAGGCGGCGGAGGGGAGGACCCGCGGCCCAGCCTGATCCTGCGGCAGCGCCGCAGCGCTGGCAATCAGGCTCTGGAACTCGTTCAGCGCCAGGTGGCCGACCGCCTCGAGGATCTCCTCGTCGCTCCAGCCGATCTCCCGCGCCTCCTCGTGTAGGTGGAGGGGCGGAGGACCCTCGGGGTTCAGCGTCTCCTTCAGGAAAGCGAGCAGGGCCGCCTCCTTCTCGTCGCCCGAGGTGAAGCTGCGGGCTTTGGAGACCTCGTCGAGGCCGAGACCCGCCCGGCGGGCGGATTTGGCGTGCTGGGCGATGCTGTAGTTGTCCTCGCGGTACTCGGCGACCGCCAGCGCGATCCGCTCCCTCGTCGCCTGCGGCAGGACTCCGCCGCGCAGCTCCGAGCGCATCCGCGTGTACGCGCGTAGGACGGCCGGCGCTCCGGCGAGCACGCCGACGAACTTCGTCACCGCGCCGCCGGCGGCCTGGATGCTCTTGATGAGAGGAGCACTCTCATCGGGCGCCGTCAGCTCGTCGTGGATCTGAAATCTGCTTACTGCGGTTTTTACCGTCACTTCTGTTTCTCGCTTCTGCTCTGGTGGGCGGGCAACTTCGCTTTACAGAGCCGTTATCTGGCCTTTACTTTACTTTTAGCCGCTTACTTACTTGACGTAAGTTATACCGAGGTCCGGGGACGGATTCAAGCCGGCTCAGAAGCTCTTCATTTACCCGCAATACGGCGATCTGCACCAGATCGGTTCATTCGCCTATCGTTGCGGCCCTCGCAAGAGCCAAGGAGGCAATGAGGCATGGCAGAGCAACCCCGCAGCGCCGCTGACGTCATCGAGCTCGTCAAGGAACACGACGTCCGCTTCATCCGCCTCTGGTTCACCGACGTGCTCGGCCAGCTGAAGAGCTTCTCGGTCAACGCCTCCGAGCTCGACGACGCCTTCGAAGGCGGGATGGGCTTCGACGGCTCCTCGATCACCGGCTTCAACCCGATCGAGGAGTCCGACATGCTCGCCGTCCCCGACCCGGCGACCTTCGCGCTGCTGCCCTGGCGCCCCGAGGAGGACTCGGTCGCGCGGATGTTCTGCGACATCCGCGTGCCCGGCGGCGGCCCCTACGAGGGGGACCCGCGCTGGATCATGCAGCGGGCGCTGAAACGGGCCGAGGAGCTCGGCTTCGACGCCTACAACATCGGCCCGGAGCTGGAGTACTTCTACTTCCGCTCCGCCAAACCGGCCGGCGGCGTCCCCGAGGTGCTCGACGAGGGCGGCTACTTCGACCTGACCACGCTCGACGCCGGCTCCGACCTGCGGCGGGAGACGGTGCTGGCGCTGGAGAAGCTCGGCATCCACGTCGAGTACACCCACCACGAGGTCGGCACCTCCCAGCACGAGGTCGACATGCGCTACAAGAACGCGCTCGAGATGGCCGACGACTGCATGACCTACCGCATCGTCGTCAAGGAGTACGCGATGAAGTACGGCTATCACGCGACCTTCATGCCGAAGCCGCTGTTCGGCGAGAACGGGTCCGGGATGCACGTCCACCAGTCGCTCAGCCGCGACGGCAAGAACGCCTTCTACGACGCCGACGATCCCTACTACCTCTCGCCGGTGGCGAAGTCGTTCATCGCCGGCCAGCTCAAGCACGCGCGCGAGATCTCGCCGCTCTTCGCCCAGTGGGTCAACTCCTACAAGCGCCTGGTGCCCGGCTACGAGGCGCCGGTCTACCTGGCCTGGTCGCGCCGCAACCGCTCGGCGCTGATTCGGGTGCCGCTCTACCACCCCGGCAAGGAGAGCGCGACCCGGGCCGAGCTGCGCTGCCCCGACCCCGCCGCCAACCCGTATCTCTGCTTCGCGGCGATGCTGCAGGCGGGTCTCGAAGGAGTGGAGAAGGGCTACGAGCTGCCCGAGCCGATGGAGAAGAACCTCTACCACCTCGCACCGGACGACCGGCGCCGGCTCGGGATCGAGCAGCTGCCCGAGACGCTGGGCGAGGCGATCGAGGTCGCGGCTGAGTCCGAGCTGGTGCTTCGGGTGCTCGGCGAGC
>DATHFL010000142.1:0-3928 GCA_035318125.1 Solirubrobacterales bacterium
GGGGGTCGAGTTGTTCTTGACCGAAGACGAGGATCGGGCGATGGCGATCGCCGAGGAGCTGAGCCGGGCGAACTCAGAGCGGCGGGCGACCGAGCGTGAGGTCGACGCTGGAGCAGAGGCGGCGCGGCGGGAGCTGCCGGAAGAGTTGCGTGGCGCCCACGGTCTGGTGGTAGCGGGGCAGGACTGGCACCCCGGGGTGGTCGGCATCGTCGCCTCGCGGCTGGTCGAGCGGCACCACCGGCCCGTCGTCGTCATCTCCCTCGACGAAAAGAGGGAGGGGCGGGGCAGCGGGCGCAGCATCCCCGGCTTCGACCTGCTCGCTGCCCTGGAGGCGTGCGCCGAGCACCTGGAGGGCTTCGGCGGGCACCGGGCGGCGGCCGGCCTGACGATCAAAGCGGAGAACGTTGCCGCCTTCCGGGAGGCGTTTGCGGCGCACGCGAACGAGGTCCTCAGCGAGGAGGACCTGCGGCGGACCGAACGGGTGGACGCGATCGCCGGCGGCGTCGGCCTGGGCCTGGAGCTGGCGGAAGAGCTGAGGCGGCTGGCTCCCTTCGGGATGGGCAATCCCGGCGTGCGGCTGCTCGTCCCCTCGGCGCGGGTCAGCGACGTGCGGGCGATGGGGGAGGGCAAGCACGCCCGCTTCAGCCTCCACAGCGGCTCCCACCGCGCCCTCGGGGTCGCCTTCGGCCGCTCCAGCCTCGGGGTCGAGGACGAGGACCTGCTCGACGCGACCGTGCGGCTCGAGGTCAACCACTGGAACGGCTCGGTCGAGCCCCGTGTGGTCCTGCGCGAGCTCTACCCGCTGGAGGAACCGGACGCGGAGAAGCCCGCGCTCCCGCACTCATGCGCCTGCGAGGACACGGAATGGTGGCAGCGCTTCGAAGCGGAGCTCAACGCCGAGTTCGCGAAAACCCTCCTTCAAGGAGGGTTTTCGCGAACTCGCGAGCGAGTGGAGAGTGGCGCGTCGGTGACGGTGGCCGTGGCGGAGCTCGTTTCGAGCGGCGCTGGCGTCCTTGCCGTCTGCGCCGACGCCTCGCGACGGGCGGCGCTGGCGAACGGCGCCGGCGGTCTCGCCCGCTTCAACGGCGGTGCGGCGCTGATCGCTTGCCACCGCTGCGGGGATGAGGAGATCGGGCGGCTCGCCGGCAGGGCCGAAGCGGGCCTGGCACTGACCGATTTCGCCGCCCTCGAACGCCAGCCTGATCTGGCCGCCGCCTTCGAACACGTGGTCCTTGTCGATCCTCCGCGGAGCGAGCTCGACGAGCAGTTGGCCGGCCTGGCGTTCTCCGGCGAGGGCGACGGCTTCCTCCACGTCCTCTGGACCGAGGCCGAGCGTGAGTTCGCGGCCAAGGCGCTGGCCGAGCAGTGGCCCTCGCGCGAGTCGGTCGCGACCGCTTTCCGGGCGCTGCTGGAGTTGGGTGAGGTCAGCGCTGGCGACCTGCGCAAGGCCCTCGCCGGCGACGGCAGCCACCCGCTTTGCCCTGAGGCCTGCGCTCGTCGCTTCCGGGTTCTGAGCGAGCTCGGGCTGCTGCAGGGTTCTCCGGAGGGCGGCGCAGGGGTCGTCCGGGTCGTATCCTCAGAGAGGACCGACCTGCAGCGATCGGCTGCATTTCGCGCCTACAGCGAAAGACTTTCGGAGGCCCAGCAATACCTCGCAAGACCCAAACTGCCGTAGAGCACAAGGCGCTCCTCGCTGACCTCTTCGCCGTGGTCGAGGAGTTCGACTCCAGCGCGGCCGAAACCGGCAACGGGAACGGCGCCGGCGGCGGCACCGCCCTCGCGGTGGCGACGATCGACCGCGCCAAGGTCGAGCGGGCCTTCGACTTCGCCTGCGAGCGCCACGCCGACCAGCGCCGCTACTCCGGCGACGAGTTCATCACCCACCCGGTCGGCGTGGCCCAGATCTGCGCCGGGATGCGGCTCGACACCGAGACGCTCTGCGCCGCCCTGCTCCACGACACGGTCGAGGACACGACCGCGAGCCTGGAGGAGATCCAGGCCGAGTTCGGCGAGGAGATCGCCCAGCTCGTGGACGGCGTCACCAAGCTGACCGGGATCACCTTCGAGAGCCGCGACGAGCGGCAGGCCGAGAACTACCGCAAGATGATGGTGGCGATGGCCACCGACGTCAGGGTGATCCTGATCAAGCTGGCCGACCGCCTCCACAACATGCGCACGCTCGGCGCTCTGCCGAAGCAGAAACAGACGCTGAAGTCGCACGAGACGCTCGAGATCTACGCGCCGCTGGCCCACCGCCTCGGGATCCACGCGATCAAATGGGAGCTCGAGGACCTCGCCTTCGCCACCCTGCACCCGCGCAAGTACGCGGAGATCAAACAGCTCGTCGCCCAGCAGCGCGACGAGCGGGAGACCTACGTCTCCGACGCGGGCGAGTTCCTCGCCAGGGAGCTGGGGGAGGTCGGGATCGAAGCCGAGATCTCCGGCCGCGCCAAGCACTTCTACTCGATCTACACGAAGATGGCGAAGAAGGGCCGCGAGTTCAACGAGATCTTCGACCTCACCGCGATGCGGGTGATCGTCCACTCGGTCAAAGACTGCTACGGGGCGATCGGCGTCATCCACTCGCTCTGGAAGCCGCTGCCCGGGCGCTTCAAGGACTGGGTCGCGATGCCGAAAGCCAACATGTACCAGGCGCTGCACACGACGGTGATCGGGCCCGAGGGCAAACCGCTCGAGATCCAGATCCGCACCGAAGAGATGCACAAGCTCGCCGAGTACGGGATCGCTGCCCACGTCGCCTACAAAGAGGGGACCAACGGCGACCCGCAGCGGGAGAAGATGACCTGGCTGCGGCAGCTGGTCGAGGCCGAGGGCGAACAGGACCCGGCCGAGTTCCTCGAGTCGCTCAAGGTCGACCTCTTCGAGGACGAAGTCTTCGTCTTCACCCCGAAGGGGGAAGTGAAGAACCTCTCGGCCGGCTCGACCCCGCTCGACTTCGCCTACGCGGTCCACACCGACGTCGGCCACAGCTGCGTCGGCGCCAAGGTCAACGGCAGCATCGTGCCGCTGCACTACCAGCTGCGCTCCGGCGACATCGTCGAGGTGCTGACCGCGAAGCAGAAGCGCGGCCCCTCGCTCGACTGGCTGAAGCTGGTGCGGACGAGCCGCGCCCGCAACAAGATCCGCGCCTGGTTCAAAGAGGAGCGGCGCGAGGACGCTGAGCGCGACGGCCGCGAAAGCCTCGAGGAAGCGCTGCGCACGCGCGGCATCCCGATGCAGAAGGTCTCCGGCTCGCCCCTGCTCGCGGACGTGATCCGGGAGATGGGGTTCCGCAAGGCGACCGACTTCTACATCGCCCTCGGCCAGGGCAAAATCTCGGCCAAGACCGCCGCCAACAAGCTGATGCAGCGGCTGAAAGCGGGGGAGGGAGTCGAGGACGAGACCGCCGACGCCGCGGTCCCGGGCCGCGAGGACCGCGCCCGCCGCACCAAGGACGCCTCCAACTACGGGATCACCGTCAAGGGGGTCGAGAACGTCGCCGTGCGGCTCGCCAAGTGCTGCCGCCCGGTGCCCGGCGACGAGATCGCCGGCTACGTCTCGCTCGGCCGCGGGATCACCATCCACCGCACCGACTGCAAGAACGTAAAGGCCCTGAAAAAGGCCCCGGAGCGCTTCGTCGAGGTTGGCTGGCGGGGCGAAAACAAGGCCTCATACCGGGTCGAGCTGCAGATCGACGCCTACGACCGCACCCGCCTGCTGGAGGACCTCTCGCGGACCTTCTCCGAGGCGGGGATCAACATCATCGGCGCCACCTGCGTGACCAACCACCCGATGGTGAGGAACCGCTTCGTGGTCGAGGTCGGCGACACCGAGCAGCTCAAACACTGCATCGGCCGCCTCCGCAACGTCGACTCGGTGTTTGACGCTTACCGCATAACTCCGGCGGCGTGAGGGCGGGGAGGGGCGG
>DATHFL010000143.1:0-5136 GCA_035318125.1 Solirubrobacterales bacterium
AGGACGTCGATCAGCAGCGCCGCGCCGTGGTCCGGGAGGTCGCGGAGGAAGACCGCGTGGGCCAGCGGCACGCCGATCCAGAGCACCGCCAGCAGTGTCACCCCGATCGAGACCGTGGCGCCGTCCCGGTAGCGAGCTTTGGCGACGAAGGCGAAGAGCAGCGGGAAGACCGCGGCGAGGACGTAGAGGACGTTGAAGGCGGTGCCGAGGTGGGCGGCGACGATCAGGGCCGTGACCGAGACGTAGGCGGGGACGACCAGCGGCCGGTAGCGGGCGGCGATGACGTCGAACTCGCGCAGGGCGACCACCCCGATCGCGATCATCGCCAGCGCGAAGACGACCCCGCCGGCGACGGTGATCGCGATCGCGAAGACGATCCACGGCAGCGCCACGAGGACGCGTTTGGCGGTCTCCCCCGTACCCCGGCGGCGTGGTCGCGGCCGCGGCTCGCGCGGGCGCCGCGGCGGCGGTGCCGGCTCGTCCTCGAAGATCTCGTCGTCGAAGAGGTCCATCTTCATCCCCGGCTCCCGAAGCGTCGCTGCCGCGTCTCGTACTCGCCCAGGCAGGCCTCCAGCGCCGCGCGGTCGAAGTCGGGCCAGAGCTCGTCGCGGAAGACCAGCTCCGAGTAGGCGCACTGCCAGAGCAGGTAGTTGGAGGTCCGCTGCTCGCCGCTGGTTCTGATCAAGAGGTCGGGATCGTGCATCTCGGGTGCGTAGAGGTGGCGGCGGAACTCCTCCTCGGAGTCCCCCTGGAAGCTTCGCGCCGCGTCGAGGATCTCCGCCCTGCCGCCGTAATTGAAGGCGACGTAGAGGACGATGCGCTCGTTGGCGGCGGTCTCCGCTTCGGCCCACTCCATCTGCTCGACCAGCCCCGGGTCGACCCCCTCCCGCCGGCCGATGAAGCGCATCCGCACCCCTTCCTGCTTCAGCTCCGGGGTTTCCGAGGCGATCCGCTCGCCGAACATCCGCATCAGCCCCTCGACCTCCTCGGGCGGGCGGCTCCAGTTCTCGGTCGAGAACGAGTAGACGGTCAGCTCCTCGATCCCCAGCTCGGCCGCGTCGCGCAGCCGTTCCTTGACCACGTCGGCGCCGGCCCGGTGCCCCTCGACCACCGGCAGGCCCCGCTGCTGCGCCCAGCGACCGTTGCCGTCAGTGATGATCGCCACGTATTTGGGTGCGGTCATTAGGTTTTTCGTGAGACCGCGAAAACCAAGCAGGTCGGGGGACGCAGGGAGGGAGGCGCAGGGAGCGCACTTAAGTGCGTGACCAAGCCGACCGACCGAGAACCCCGAGATGCGCCGGTTTGCAGCGGTCTCACACCTCGAGGATCTCTTCTTCCTTGCCCTTCAGCAGGGCGTCGATCTCGGCAACCGCCTCGTCGGTCTGTTTCTGCAGCGCCGTCTCGGCCCGCCGCTCGTCGTCCTCGCCGGCTTCGCCTTCCTTCTTCAGCTCGCGCAGGTCGCTCATGATGTCGCGCCGAACGTTGCGGATCGCGACGCGGCCCTCCTCGGCGACGCCGTGGATGACCTTGACCATCTCGCGGCGGCGCTCCTCGGTCATCTCCGGGATCTGCAGGCGGATCAGGTTACCGTCGTTGCTCGGGGTGAGGCCGACGTCGGACTCCTGGATCGCTTTCTCGATCGCCCCCAGGGCGCCCTTGTCGAACGGGGTCACCGTCAGCAGGCGGGCGTCGCTGGCGGCGACGTTGGCCAGCTGCTTCAGCGGCGTCGGATTGCCGTAGTACTCGACGCTGATCCGGTCGAGCAGGTGCGGCGAGGCGCGGCCGGTGCGGACGGTGGCGAGCTCGTTTCGGCTGGACTCCACCGATTTCGCCATCCGCTCCTTCGCGTCCGCAAGCAGTTCGTCGATCAGCTCCACCGGTTTCCCTTCCTAAGCAGGTTGGCTGGAGACCAGAGTCCCCACCCTCTCGCCGCAGACGATCCTATCTATGTTGCGCTCGTCGCCCATGTTGAAGACGTAGATCGGCAGGTCGTTGTCCATGCAGAGCGAGAGCGCGGTCGAGTCCATCACCTTCAGCCCGCGCTCGATCGCTTCGCGGTGGCTGATCTCGGGGATGAACTTCGCCTCGGGGTTGGTCGCCGGATCGGAGTCGAAGACCCCCTCGACCCCGTTCTTCGCCATCAGGATCGCCTCGGCGCGGATCTCCAGCGCTCGCAGCGCCGCCGCGGTGTCGGTGGTGAAGAACGGGTTGCCGGTGCCGGCGGCGAAGATGACGACGCGGTCCTTCTGCAGGTGGCGGATCGCGCGGCGGCGGATGTAGGGCTCGGCGACCTCCTGGACTTCGATCGCCGACATCACCCGCGTGTGCTGGTCGTGGCGCTCGAGCGCGTCCTGCAGGGTGAGCGCGTTCAGCACCGTCGCCAGCATCCCCATGTAGTCGCCGGTGGCGCGGTCCATCCCGGTCGCCGCCCCGTCGAGGCCGCGGTAGATGTTGCCGGCGCCGACCACGATCGCCACTTCCACCCCGCGGTCGCGGACCGCCGCCACCTGGCGGGCGATCTGGTCGACCTCGGCGGAGTCGATGCCGAACTCCTGGCTGCCCATCAGGGCCTCGCCGGAGAGCTTCAGCATGATGCGCCCGAAGCGCGGCTCGGGGGAATCGGTCACTGCGGGTGACTCTATTCGCCGACGCGGAAGTAGGAAAAGCGGGAGATCTGGACGTTCTCCCCCGTTTTCGCCGCCAGCTCCTGCCGCAGCTCCTCGATCGTCTTGCCCTCGTGCTTTTCGGTGTTGACGTGCGCCTGGTCGAGCAGCGCCACCTCGCTCGCCCACTTGCTCAGCTGCCCCTCGACGATTTTCTCGACGACGTTGTCGGGCTTGCCTTCTTCGCGCGCCTTCTCCTCGAAGACCTTCTTTTCGGCCTCGCGTTCCTCCGCCGGGATTTCCTCGGTGGAGACGTACTTGGGCGCGGTCGCCGCCGCGTGCAGGGCGACCTGGTAGGCGAAGACGCGGAACTCCTCGTTGCGGGCGACGAAGTCGGTCTCGCACTGGACTTCGACCATCGCCCCGACCTTGTCGTTGGCGTGGATGTAGGAGGCGACGACGCCCTCGTTGGTGCCGCGGCCTTCGCGCTTGGCGGCGGAGGCCTGCCCCTTCACCCGCAGCAGCTCGACCGCGCGCTCGATGTCGCCGTCGGCCTCAACAAGCGCCGATTTAGCGTCCATCATCGCCGCCCCGGTCCGATCCCGCAGCGCCTTCACGTCAGCAGCCGTAACGCTCATTTGGACCCCTCCTGACCCTCATCAGCTTTCCCCTCAGCGGCAGGAGCCTCAGCCTTTTTCTCCTCGGCGGCCGGAGCCTCCTCGCTCGCCGGAGCTGCCTCCTCCGCGGCCGGAGCCTCGGCGTCTCTTTTCTCGGCCTCTGGCGCGGGTGGCGACGATGCGGGACCCTCGCCGGCAGGCGAGGGGGCCGTATCGGAGACAGGACCCGCGCCCTGTGGGGCAGCGGCCTGCGGCTCCTGAGCCTGTGCCTGTTGTGCCTGCGGGGCAGCGGCCTGCGGCGCCTGAGGCTGTACCGCTTTCTCCTGAGCCGCTTTGTGCTGCTGCGCAACTTTCTCCGCCTCTTCAGCGGCTTTTTTGGCCTCCTCGGCTTCCACGCGAGCCTTCTCTTCCTGCTCGCGTTTCTTGCGCTCTTCCTCCTCGCGTTTGCGCCGCTCCATCTCTTCGGCGAGGCGCTTTTCCTCCTGCACCCGCCAGCTAGAGGAGCCGTCCTCGACCGTTTTGCCGATCGTGCCGATGACCAGCTCGCAGGAGCGGATCGCGTCGTCGTTGCCGGGGACCACGTAGTCGACCGGCGTCGGGTCGCAGTTGGTGTCGACCAGGCCGATGATCGGGATCCGCAGGCGCGCCGCCTCGTTGACCGCGATCTCCTCGGTTTTCAGGTCGGCGACGAAGACCGCGTCGGGCAGCCGCTCCATGTCGCGGACGCCGCCGAGGTTGAACTCGAGCTTGGCGAGTTCGGCCTCCATCCCCATCCGCTCCTTGGTCGGCAGGAGGTCGAGTTTGCCCTCCTCTTTCCAGCCGTTGAGCTCGTGGAGGCGGGCGATCCGGCCCGACATCGTGTTGAAGTTGGTCAGCAGGCCGCCGAGCCAGCGTTTGTTGACGTAGGGCATCTGGCAGCGTTCGGCCCATTCCTGGACCGTGTCGCGGGCCTGCTTCTTGGTGCCGACGAAGAGCACGGTGCCGCCGCCGGTGGCGAGCTCGCCGGCGAATTTGCGCGCGTTCTCCAGCAGCGCCTCGGTCTGCAGCAGGTCGATGATGTGGATCCCGTCCATCTCGCCGAAGATGAAGCGGCGCATGTTCGGGTTCCAGCGGCGCGTCTGGTGGCCGAAATGGACTCCGGCCTCCAGCAGTTCTTTCAGTTCTGCCTCTGGCATTGACTTCTCCTTGGTTTTTGGGTGAAGCGCCCCGCCCTGCTCGCCGGAGACCTGGCGGTGGCCAGGCAGGATCCGGGTTGCCCTGCGCGGGGGTTGGATTTGCAGGCGATTGTAGAGAGGCAGAGCTACTCGGCGTGGGCCGCCTCCAGCGCCGCCGCGAGGTCGTCCGGGAGCGGCGAGGCGAAGCTGAGCCGCTCGCCGCTGCGCGGATGCGTGAAGGCGAGCCGGTGGGCGTGGAGGAACTGGCGGTCGAGGCCGTAGCGCTCGGCGCCGCCGTAGGTGGTGTCGCCGGTGAGCGGATGGCCGATCGCGGCGAAGTGGGCGCGAATCTGGTGGGTGCGACCGGTCTCCAGGCGTGCCTCCAGGTAGGTCTCGCGCGGCAGCAGCTCCAGCACCTCGAAGTGGGTCCGCGCTTCGCGCGAGGCCGCGCCCGAGACCGCCATCCGGTGCCGCTGCCGGGCCGCCCGCCCGATCGGGGCGTCGATCGTGCCGGTACGGGAGGCGAGCCGCCCCCCCGCCAGCGCCAGGTAGACGCGCTCGACCTCGCGCTCGCGCACCGCCTCCTGCAGCGCCGCGTGGGTCGCGTCGTCGCGGGCGACGACGAGCAGGCCGCTGGTCCCCTTGTCGAGCCGGTGGACGATCCCCGGCCGCTCCGGGTCGGCGCCGCCGCCGAGGACCTCGGCCAGCTCGTCGACCAGGGTCGGGCCGCGGTGGGACGGCGCCGGGTGGACGACGAGGCCG
>DATHFL010000144.1:0-7304 GCA_035318125.1 Solirubrobacterales bacterium
CTTGAACATCATCGAGAGGAAGTTGCCGGGGTAGGACAGCTCGTTGTCGGGATAGACGTAGGGGAGGCCGAGGTTGTGCCGGTACGCGAACGCCGCGAGCGTGGGCACCTTGGCGATCAGCCGCACCGCCGCCATGTAGCGCTCTTCGGGGTCGTCGATCTGCTTCGCGTCGGGGTAGAAGGTCGAGAGGGCGCCGACGCCGGCCAGCAGCATCCCCATCGGGTGGGCGTCGTAGCGGAAACCCTCGAAGAAGTGCTTGAGGTCCTCGTGGACGAAGGTGTGGTGGGTGATGTCGTAGGTCCAGCGGTCGAGCTGGGCCGAGGTCGGCAGCTCGCCGAAGATCAGCAGGTAGGCGACCTCGAGGAAGGTCGAGCGCTCGCAGAGCTGCTCGATCGAGTGGCCGCGGTGTTCGAGGACCCCGGCGGCGCCGTCGATGTAGGTGATCGAGGAGCGGCAGGAGGCGGTGTTGGTGAAGGCAGGGTCGTAGGCCATCATCCCGAATTCGTCCTCGTCGACTTTGATCTGGCGCAGGTCCATCGCCCGCACCGTGCCGTCGGAGATCGGCAGCTCGTAGGTCCTGCCGGTGCGGTTGTCGGTGACCGTCAGCGAGTCCTGTCCGGAGTTCGCGGAGGCGGCGGCGCCGGCGTTCGGGTCCTGCGTCTGCTGCTCGGTGGCCATCGCCCCCTCCTTCGAGACTGGGTTGCTGGGAGGGGAGAAGTCTAGGGGTTGGAAGCCAGCGGTCCCTCGAACTGCGTCATCGCGCGCAGGCGTTCGAAGCGCTCGTCGATCTCCTCGCGGCTCAGCCGCGCGACGCGCTCGGTCCCGAACTCCTCGACGTTGAAGGAGGCGAGGACGGTGCCGTATCCCATCGCCCGCCGCAGGTGGGCGTCGTCGAGCTCGCCCTCGATCGAGTCGAGGTAGCCGAAGAAGCCGCCGGCGAAGCTGTCGCCGGCCCCGGTCGGGTCGCGCACGTCCTCCAGCGGGAAGCCGGGGAGGGCGAAGAAGCCGTTCTCGGTGAAGAGGGCGGCGCCGTACTCGCCCTGCTTGGCGATCACCGCCCGCGGCCCCATCGCCATCACCGCGCGGGCGGCGCGGGCGAGGTTCGACTCGCCGGTCAGCTGGCGGATCTCGGCGTCGTTGACGACCAGGCAGTCGACCTCGGCGATCGCCGCGCTCAGCGAGTCCTTGGCGGTCTCGATCCAGAGGTTCATCGAGTCGAGGCCGCTGAGCCGCGCCGCCGTGCACTGGGCGCGGACCCGGCGCTGCAGGTCGGGCTGGATGTTGGCGAGGAAGAGGGTGTCGGCCGCCTGCGAGGCCTCGGAGAGCTTCGGCTCGAACTCGGCGAAGACGCCGAGCTGGGTGTCCTCGGTGTGGGCGACGTTGAGGTCGTACTCGTAGCGCCCGCGCCAGAAGAAGCTCTGCCCGCCCGCGACCCGCTCGACGTCGTCGGTGACGATCCCGCGGGACTCGAGCACCGCGAACTGCTCGGCGCCGAAATCGTCGCCGACCGGGCCGACCGGCCGCACCTCGGTGAAGAAGCTGGCGGCGAGGGAGAAGTGGACGGCGGCGCCCCCGAGCATCCGCTCGCGCTCCCCGAACGGGGTCTTGACCGCGTCGAAAGCAATCGATCCGACAACCGTGAGCGCCATAGGAGGCGCAGCCTAAATGAGCGGACCGCGCCCCCGCGTCCGCCCTGCGAGACTCAGCGCCGATGAAAGCGATCCAGATAGACGAGTTCGGCGGGCCCGAGGTCCTCGACTACCGCGATGTCGACGATCCCGGCGCGAAGCTGGGCGAAGTCGTCGTCAACGTCAAACGCAGCGGCGTCAACTTCGCCGACACCCACGCCTCCCGCAACGACTACCTCGCCGAGCAGGCCCTGCCGCTGATTCCCGGCGCCGAGGTCAGCGGCCAGCTCAACGACGGCCGCCGCGTCGCGGCGCTGCTCGGCAGCGGCGGCTACGCCGAGAAGGTCGCGGTGCCCGAGGCGATGCTGATCCCGCTTCCCGACGAGGTCGACTACGACCAGGGGGCGGGCGCGCTGCTGCAGGGCCTGACCGCGATGGCGCTGGTCCAGCGCTGCGCCCGGATCGAGCCGGGGGAGTCGATCGTCGTCGAGGCCGCCGCCGGCGGCACCGGCACCCTCGCCGTGCAGCTGGCGAAGCGGGCCGGGGCGCGGGTGATCGGCCTCGCCTCCAGCGAGGAGAAGCGGGCGCTGGTCCAGGACCTCGGTGCCGACGCCACGGTCGACTCGCGCGCCGAGAGCCTCGGCGACGCGATCCGCGAGGCCAACGAGGGCAAGCGCGTCGACGCCGTCCTCCACATGAGCGGCGGCGAGTCCTTCGACGCCGAGCTGGACGTGCTGGCGCCGCTCGGCCGGATGGTCGTCTTCGGGATCGCCTCGCGCGAACAGCGCCAGATCTCCACCGCCTCGCTGCTGCGCGGCTCGAAGTCGGTGATCGGCTTCTGGCTCGCCCACCTGCTGATGCGCCGCGACCTGCTGGCACCGATGATCGGCGAACTACTGGGAGCAATCGCCGCAGGTGAGCTGACGGTTACGATCGGAGAGGTGTACCCGCTCTCCGAAGCCGCGCGGGCGCACGAAGACCTGATCGCCCGCCGCACCAGCGGCAAGCTCCTCTTGGACCCATCTAAGTGACCGCCTTCAAAGACCTCGGCCTCTCGCCCGACATCCAGCAGGCGCTGGACGAGCTCGGCTTCGAGGATCCGACGCCGATCCAGGAGCAGGCGATCCCGGAGCTGCTCGGCGGCCACGACGTGATCGGCCAGGCGCAGACCGGGACCGGCAAGACCGCCGCCTTCGGGCTGCCGCTGCTGCAGTACCTCGACCCCGAGGACGAAGAGGTGCAGGCGATCGTCCTCACCCCGACCCGCGAGCTCTGCATCCAGGTGACGCAGGCGCTGCGCGCCTACGCCGAGCACCTGCCGGTCGAGATCGTCGCCGTCTTCGGCGGCGCCCCGATCCGCTCGCAGCAGTCGCAGCTGCGCTCCGGCGCCCACGTCGTCGTCGCCACGGTCGGGCGGATGATGGACCTGATGTCGCGGCACTCGCTGGTCCTCACCGCGGCCCGCTACGTGGTCCTCGACGAGGCCGACGAGATGCTCGACCTCGGCTTCATCGAGGACGTCGAGAAGATCCTGCGGATGTGCCCGAGCGGGCGCCAGACGGCGCTTTTCTCGGCGACTATGCCGCCGCCGATCAAGAAGCTCGCCGAGGGCTACATGTACGACCCGACGACGATCCGGATCACGCCGAAAACGCTGACCGTCGACGCGATCCAGCAGGCCTACGTCGAGGTGCCCGCGAAGCGGAAGGCGGAGCGGCTGGTCGAGCTGCTGAAGACCGAAGAACCCGAGCAGGCGATCATCTTCACCCGGACCAAAATCGGTGCCTCGAAGCTGGAGCGGACGCTGAAGGACAAAGGCCTCGACGTGAAGGCGTTGCACGGCGACCTCAGCCAGGGCACCCGCGACGGGGTGATGATCTCCTTCAAGGACCACCGGGTGCGGCTGCTGGTGGCGACCGACATCGCCGCCCGCGGGCTCGACGTCGAGCACGTCACCCACGTGATCAACTACGACGTGCCGAACTCCTCGGAGATCTACGTGCACCGGATCGGGCGGACCGGCCGGGTGGGACGGACCGGGCGCGCGATCACCTTCGTCACCCCCGACCAGCGCGACGAGATCGGCCGCATCGAGCGCGACGTCAACACCACGATCGGCGAGTGGGAGACCCCCGAGGAGCGGCTCGAGCACGCGCCGCGGCCGCGCCGCCGTCGCGAGCGAGGGGAGCGCCGCGAGAGCCGCGAGCGCGAGCGCCCCGCCAAGGCCAAGGCCAACGGCTCGGCCGACAGCGAGGACGGCGCCAAGAGCACCAAGCTCTTCGTCAACCGCGGTGAGCGCAGCGGCATCGAGGAGGAGGACCTGCGCTGGGCCCTGCGCGAGGGCGCCGTCCTCCCCGACGAGGCCGTCCACGACATCCGCGTCCTCCACCGTTTCTCCTTCGTCGAGGTCGACCCCGACCAGGCCGAGCGTGCCGTCGAGTTCCTCGACGGCACCAAGCTCAAAGGCAAAGAGATCCGCCTCGAGATCGCCAAGAGCTGAACGACTCCGAGATTTGGTGCCCTATAGGCACCCAAAGTTCGGAGTCGTTATGCCGTTAACGCGGCGATTGTCTCCAGGAGGCGGTCGAAGTCGATCGGCTTGGTGATGTAGGCGTCGATCGCGAGGTCGGTGGGGGCGTCGGCGTCGCCGGGATTCTGGTGGGCGCTGACGATCAGGGCGGGGATCTCGGTGCCGGCGGTGCGCAGCTCGCGGAGGGCGTCGATGCCGGACATCCGCGGCATCATCGCGTCGAGCAGGAGCAGGTCGGGCATGCCGTTGTCGGCGATCCGCTCGAGGACCTCCTGGCCGTCGGCGGCGGTCTCGACCGCGTGGCCGGCCATCTCCAGCCGCGTCCGCATCAGCAGCAGGATCGTCTCCGAGTCGTCGGCGACGAGCACCCTGGCCATCAGCTCGCCTCCGCCGCGGCGCGGTCCTGGCCGCCGCCGGTCGCCGCGGCGGTCGCAACCGGCAGGCGCACGCGGAAGGTCGAGCCCTGGCCGACCGTCGACTCGGCGCCGATGCTGCCGCCGTGCAGCTCGACCAGCGATTTCGAGATCGCCAGGCCGAGGCCGGTGCCGCCGACCCGCTGGGTGAGGCCGGCGTCGCCGCGGGTGAAGCGCTCGAAGATCCGCTCGAGCTGGTCGGCGGGGATTCCTGGTCCGTTGTCGGTCACGCTGATCTCCACCTCGGCACCGAGCGCCCGCGCCGCGACCCCGATGGACGCACCTTCGGGCGAGTACTCATGCGCATTGGTAAGGAGATTCACCAGTATTTGTCGTATCCGGTCGGGCTCGACGTTGATCGGCGGCAGCCCGGCCTCGACTTCTTCGCTGAGGAGCTGCCCGCCCGCCTCGGTCTGGGCGCGCATCGTACGCACGACGTCCGCGACCAGCGGCGCCACCTCGGTCGGCCGTGGACGGATGGCCAGGCGGCCGGCGTCGCTGCGGGCGAGGTCGAGCAGGTCGTTGAGCAGCCGCACCAGGTGGCGGCAGTTGTCGAGGATCACCTCGACCGTCTCCAGCTGCCGTGGCGTCAACGTGTCGCGTTCCAGCATCAGCAGCTCGGCGTAGCCCTGGACCGAGGTCAGTGGGCTGCGCAGCTCGTGCGAGGCGGTGAGGACGAACTCGTCTTTGAGGCGGTCGAGTTCGTCGCGCCGGCCCTCCTCGATCTCCAGCTCCTCGGCCATCTCGTTGAAGGCGGCGCCGAGGGTGGCGGTCTCGGAGAGGCCGCCGACCTCGACCCGGGTGCTGCGGTCGCCGGCGGCGAGGCGGCCGGCGGCGTCGACCAGCTCCTCGAGCGGGCGCCGCATCGAGGAGATCAGGCCGCTGAAGAGCAGCAGGGCGCCGGTCAGCCCGGCGATCAGGCCAGCGGCGACGAGCAGAGCGGTGTCGCGGGTGTCGCCGGAGATCTGGTCCTGCAGTTCGTTGCGGCGCTGGATCTGCTGGTTCACCACTTTGCGCGCCGCCTGGCCGTCCTCGCCCTGGGCGATCCGCACCCGCGCCTCCATCTCCACCCCGTAGGAGCGGGCGATCGCGTCCTCGAAGTCCTGGCGCTGCTGGATGAAGCGGCCGACGCCGATCACCGCCATCGCGGTGAGCACGGCAAAGCCGATCGCGAACCCGATCCGCAGCCGGTTGGCGAGCGACGGGCTCAGCCGTCGATTGGATCGTGAATATGCTTGCGCCCCTATGGCTGACGAGGCTACCGACGCCGACGGCACCGTCGCTGCTCCGGACGGAATCGCCCAGCGCCCGCTGGAGGCCTGGTTCGGCGAAAACGTCCCCGGCGCCGACCTGCCGCTGCGGTTCGAGCGGATCGCCGGCGGCCACTCCAACCTCACCTACCGCGTCACCGACGCCGGCGGGCGCAAGTGGGCGCTGCGCCGCCCGCCGCTCTGCAAGCGGCTCGGCTCCGCTCACGACATGGGGCGCGAGTTCAAGGTCGTCTCGGCGCTGGGGGGGACCGAGGTGCCGGTCGCGCCGGTGGTCGGCCTCTGCGAGGACGAGAGCGTCAACGAGGCGCCCTTCTACGTGATGGAGTTCGTCGAGGGGCCGGTCCTGCGCGGCCTCGCCGAGGGGGAGGTCTTCCCCGACGAGGCCGACCGCCGCGCGATCGGCGAGCGCGTCGCCGACACCTTGGTCCAGATCCACGCGGTCGACCCCGACGCCGCCGGGCTCGGCGACCTCGGCCGCAAGGAGGACTATGTCGCCCGCCAGCTGCACCGCTGGCAGGGCCAGTGGGAGAAGTCGAAGACCCGCGAGCTGGAGGCCGTCGACCGCGTCCACGAGGCGCTCTCGGCGCGGATCCCCGAGCAGGGGCCGGCGACGATCGTCCACGGCGACTACCGCCTCGACAACATGATCCTGGCGCCCGGAGCCGACGAGGTGGCCGCGGTCGTGGACTGGGAGCTCTGCACGCTCGGCGACCCGCTCGCCGACGTCGGCCTGCTGATGGTCTACTGGCCGCAGCGCGGCGAAGACTCCCTGGCGCTCGGGATGCCGGCCAACCTCGCCCCCGGCTTCCCCACGCGGGAGGAGATGAAGGCCCGCTACGCCGAGCGCTCCGGCCGCGACCTCTCCCAGCTCGATTTCTTCGTCGCCCTCGGCTACTGGAAGCTGGCGATCATCCTCGAGGGCGTCTACGCCCGCTACACCGCCGGCGGCTACGGCAAGGTCAACGAGGGGGTCGAGGCCTTCGCCCGCCTGGTCGAGCGGCTGGCGGAGGAGGCCGAGCGGGTCGAGCGGGGTGGCGAGTAGCGCCTGCGCCTGGTGCGGCGCCCCGCTCGCGGACGGCGAACGGCTGCCCGGGCGCATCCGCTGCACCCGTTGCGGCGTCGCGACGACCGACCCCTGGCCCTCCGCGGAGGAGCTGGAGCGCGCCTACGCCGGGCCCTACCGCCCGGCCGGCGGCCGCTTCTCCGGCCCCGGCGACCGGCTGCTGCGCCGCAGCCGGGCACGGCTGGCGAGCCGCCTCGACGCGATCGCCCCGGCCGGGGCGGTGCTCGACGTCGGCGCCGGGGAGGGTGTCCTGCTCGACGCCCTGAACCGGGCCGGCCGCGAGGCGACCGGGCTGGAGCGCGCTGCCGACCGGCCCGGCGTCCTCGACCGCGACCTCGCCGAGGTCGAGGGGAGCTGGGCGGCGGTCGTCTTCTGGCACTCGCTCGAGCACCTGCCCGA
>DATHFL010000145.1:0-2501 GCA_035318125.1 Solirubrobacterales bacterium
GCCGTGCGCCAGCCTGGAAACGAAAAAAACGCCCCGGTCTGGTGGCCGTGAAGCCCCGCACCCCGGCACGAAGGCGCGTGATTATAGCGAGGCGCCGACGCGGGAATCCGGGCCTGCGCAGGCGGCGATCAGCTCCCGCGCTCGGTTCAGATCGGCGCTGCGCTGAAGCTCGTCGGCGACCTCCCTCGGCGCCTCGAGGCGCTCCGCGTACCAGGGGTGGAATTTGCGCAGGTAGCGGGTGGCGCGCTCGGTCCCCAGGTGCTCCTCGGCCCGGTCGAGCACCCAGAGCCACTCGGCGACCATCTCCTCGCGGCTCGGCGGCGCCGCCCGGCGGCCGGTCAGCTCCTCGAAGACCCAGGGGTTGCCGAGCGAGCCGCGGGCGATCATCACCGCGTCGGCGCCCGACTCCTCGTAGGCGCGGCGGGCAGCCTCGGCGCTGGAGAGGCCGCCGGAGACGATCACCGGCACCTCGACCCGTTCGACCAGCTCGCGGGTCAGCGCGTAGTCGGGTTTGCCTTTGTGGCCCTTGGTGGCGGCGCGGGGGTGGAAGCCGATCGCCGCCACGCCGGCCTCCTCGACCAGGCGGACAGCCAGCTCGAAGCCGGAGTGGTCACCCGCCTCGATCCCCGAGCGCAGCTTCACCGTCACCGGCAGGCCGCTGCCCTCGGCGGCGCCGCGGGCCAGCGCCAGGGCCAGCTCGGGCTCGCGGAGAAGCTGGGCGCCGGCGCCGGTCTTGCGCACCTTCGGCACCGGGCAGCCCATGTTGATGTCGATCAGGTCGGCGCCGGCCTCGGCGGCGGTCTCGGCCCCGGAGCGCATCATCTCGGCGTCGTGGCCGAAGAGCTGGATCGAGACCGGGTGCTCGTCGGGGTGGATCCGCATCAGCTCCCGCAGGGTGCGCTCGTTGCGGTAGTGGAGGGCGAAGCTGGAGACCATCTCCGAGACCGCGAGGCCGGCGCCGTGGCGCTTGGCCTGCAGGCGGACGAACCAGTTGCCGATCCCGGCCAGCGGCGCCAGCAGGACGCGGTTGGCGAGGCGGACCCCGCCGATCTCGAAGGGCTCGGTCAGGGCCGGGCGGCCGCTCCCGCTCTCAACGGTTGCGCTCATGGATCAGCCGCAGCCCTTTCAGAGTCAGCATGTCGTCGACCTCGTCGATCGTCTCGGTGAAGGGGACGACGACGGAGGCGTAGCCGCCGGTCGCGAGCAGGCACGGGCTCGGCAGTTCCTCTTCGATCCGGCGGACGATGCCGTCGATCAGGCCGGCGAAGCCGAAGACGAAGCCGGACTGGATCGCCGCTTTGGTCGAGCGGCCGATCGCTTCGGTGGGCTCGATCAGGTCGATGCGGGTGATGCGGGCGGCGCGGTCGATCAGCGCGGTCAGCGAGATCGCCAGGCCGGGGCCGATCGCCCCGCCCAGGTACTCGCCCTCGGCCGAGACCGCGTCGATGTTGATCCCGGTGCCGAAATCGACGACGACGCAGGCCTCGCCGAAGCGCTCGTAGGCGGCGATCGCGTTGACGAGGCGGTCGGCGCCGACCTCGAGCGGGTTCTCGATCCGGATCGGCATCCCCGTCTTCACCCCCGGCCCGATCGCCAGCGCCTCGGCCTTCAGGTAGCGCTCGGCCAGCTCCTCGTACTGGCTGCCGAGCGGCGGCACGACCGAGGAGACGCAGAGCGCGTCGATTACCTCGAAGTCCAGCCCGCAGAGCGAGAAGAGGCCGGAGGTCTGCTGCGCCAGCTCGTCGCCGGTCGCCCCGGAACGGGTCTGGAAGCGCCAGTGCTCGACCAGGCGCTCGCCGTCGAAGACGCCCAGGTGGGTCTGCGTGTTGCCGACGTCGACCGCGAGGAGCATGGGCGGGATTATCGCGGGCCGCCGACTGGCCAGGCAGCCAGTCGGAGGCGTTTGCGCTTAGGATCGCGCCATGACTACGCGCCTATACGTGATTCCGGCCTCCCATCCGAGCATCGCCGCCGAGCTGATGCTCAAGCACAAGGGCATCGACTACAAGCGCACCGACCTCCTGCCGGTGATCTCGAAGGGGGTGCTGCGCGCGGTCGGCTTCCCCGGCATCACCGTGCCGGCGCTGAAGATCGACGGCGACAAGGTCCAGGGCTCGCGGCAGATCGCTCGCGAGCTGGAGCGGCTGCGGCCCGAGCCGCCGATCTTCCCCGCCGACCCGGAGAAGCGCGCCGCCGTCGAGGAGGCCGAGCGGTTCGGCGACGAGGAGCTCCAGCACCCGGTCCGCCAGATCCTCTGGTGGGGGATCAAGAAGGACAGGGCGCCGCTACGCAGCTACTCGGAGGGAGCGAGGCTCGGCGCCCCGCTCGGGCTGCTGATGAAGACCGCAGCTCCGATCGTCGCCCTCTCGGCCCGCTTCAACGAAGCCGACGACGAGAACGCCCGCCGGGCGATCGAGGCGCTGCCGGCGATGCTCGACAAGATCGACGCCTGGGTCGAGGGCGGCGTCCTCAACGGGCCGCAGCCGAACGCGGCCGACTTC
>DATHFL010000146.1:0-2374 GCA_035318125.1 Solirubrobacterales bacterium
AGAGAAGGTCCGGGAGTTGCGCGGAGCTATCCACAACCCGGTCGGCGGGGAGCGCTGACAACCGCTCGCGCTGTAAGAATCCCCAGCCTCCCACAGCAGTTTCCACACGCTCGAAACCGCACCACCACGCCAAATCGACCGCCACCCCGACTTTTTCCACAGGACCTAACCCAACTTAAGAAGGCATCCATCTCTTGAAGCTCACGACCAAACGGGAAGATCTCGTCTCCAAACTCTCGATCGTCTCCAGGGCCGTCTCCACCCGCGCCGCCACCCAGGCCCTCTCTGGCGTCCTCCTCAATGCTGCCGACGGCCGCGTCACCCTCGCCGCCACCGATCTCGACCTCGGGTTGGAGACGACGCTCGAGGCCGACGTCGAGGATGGGGGTGCGATCCTCCTCCCCGGCCGCCTCTTCGCCGAGGTCGCGCGGTCGCTCGCCGACCCGACGGTGGAAATCGAGTCGCGCGAGGCCGAGCACGACGTCGAGATCCGCAGCGGCGGCTCCAGCTTCCACCTGCGGGTGCTGCCGGCGGAGGACTTCCCGAAGCTCCCCCAGCCGCAGGAGGAGGGGGCGCTGAAGATTCCGGCGGCGGCGCTGGAAGCGAGCATCGAGCTGGTCGCCCGCGCCGCCTCGCGGGACGACATGCGGCCGGTCCTGACCGGCGTCTTCGTCACCGCCAGCGGCAGGGAGATGACGATGGTCGCCACCGACTCCTACCGGCTGGCGGTGAAGCGGACCGAGCTCGAGGCGGACCTCGGCGGCGAGATCGAGGCCAATATCCCGGCGCGGGCGCTGCGCGAGCTCGGCCGCATCCTCTCCTCCGAGGGAGCGGGCGAAGCCTCGATCTCGCTGCTGCCCAACCAGGCCGTCTTCGTCGCAGGGTCGATCCTCCTCTCGACGAGGCTGATCGACGGCCAGTTCCCCAACTTTCGACAGCTGTTGCCGGAGTCCTACGACCACGACGTGCGGCTGCCGCGCCCGGACTTCCTCGACGTCGTCCGCCGCGTCAGCCAGCTGGCGCAACGCAACGCGCCGCTGCGGCTCTCTTTCAGCTCGGGCGAGCTGACGGTGGCGGCGGAAACGCCCGACGTCGGCGACGCCCGCGAGACGATGCCGGCGGCCTTCGAGGGGGAGGCGCTGGAGATCGGCTTCAACCCGGAGTTCCTGCGCGAGGGGATCGAAAGCATCGGCGGCGACGAGGTGCTGATGCGGCTGATCTCGCCGCTGCGGCCGGGGCTGCTGGAACCGGTCGAGGGGGAGGACTTCCGCTACCTGGTGATGCCGATCCGCCTCAACGTCTGAGGCTGTGATCCGGTGCTCGTCACCGCGATCGAGGCGAAGCCGCTGCGCAGCCTCGACCGGGTCCGGGTCGAGCTGTCGCCGGGGATCGTCAGCGTCATCGGGCCCAACGGCACCGGCAAGACGAACCTGGTCGAGGCGCTCTACTTCGCCCTCACCGGGCGCTCCTTCCGCACCTCCGACCGCCGCGACCTGATCCCCTTCGGCGGCACCCTGGCGCGAGCCGAGGCGACGATCGTCGACGACGACGGGATCGAGCGCAAGCTGCTGGCCTCGGTCAGCCGCAGCGAAGGGCGCCGTCATCTGCTCGACGGCAGCCCGGCGGACCCGGCGACGATCGCCCGCAGCCGTCCCCCGGTAGCCGTTTTCTCCCCCGACCGGCTGACCCTGGTCAAGGGCCCACCGGCGGAGCGCCGCGCCCACCTCGACGGCTTCCTCGCCGCCCGCTGGCCGGCGCGAGGGGAGCTGCGCAAGCGCTACGGGCAGGCGGTCGCCCAGCGCAACGCCCTGCTCTCGCGGCTCGCCGCCGGCTACGGATCCCCCGACGACCTCAGCATCTGGGACGCCGGCCTCGCCAAGGCCGCGGCCCCGCTGATCGAGGCGCGGGCGGAGGCGGTCGCCGAGCTCGCCTCTCCCTTCGCGGCGACGGCGGCGGAGCTGGGGCTGGAGGACGCCGAGCTCGAGTACGCGCCGCGGGCCTCCGGCAGCGTCGAGGAGATCAGGGCGGGCCTGGAGGAGCGCCGCGAGCAGGACGTCCGCCTGGGTCGCAGCTCCTGGGGTCCCCACCTCGACGAGCTGAAGCTCGCCGCCGCCGGCAGGTCGCTGCGGCGCTACGGCTCCCAGGGACAGCAGCGCACCGCCCTCCTCGCCCTCCTCTTCGCCGAGCGCGAGGCGCTGCTGGCGGCCCGCCGGGTGACGCCGCTGCTGTTGCTCGATGACGTGATGAGCGAGCTCGACCCCGGCCGGCGCGAGCGGCTGGTCGCCCGCCTCGGCGACGGCGGTCAGGTCCTGATCACGGCGGCGGACGAAGAGTCGGTCCCGTCAGCGGCTCGCGAATCGGTGGTACGGATGCC
>DATHFL010000147.1:0-4182 GCA_035318125.1 Solirubrobacterales bacterium
ACCCGCAGGCCGGCCGCGATCTTCGCCGCCAGCCGCTGCAGCGCCAGCTCGCGGTTGCGGGACTGGCCGCGGGCGTCCTGGGCGACCGCGGTGACGACCGGCCCGAGCCGCTGCAGCAGGCGCTGCCGCTGGCCCTCCTCCAGCGCCTGCGAGGCGGCGACGTCGAAGACCGCTTCCACCCGCGAGGCGGTGACGTTGGCGTGCTGGCCGCCGGGGCCGGAGGAGCGACTGGTGCGCAGCTCGATCTCCGCCAGCGGCAACGCCAGCCGCTCGTTGATGCGCAGCTCGTCCGCCATCTCAGCCGGCGAGATCGGGGATGTGCTCTTCGAGGTGCCGGGCGATCGTCTGGCGGACCCAGCGCTGGGTCTCGGCGTCGGCCATCCGGTAGCGGCCGAGCAGCATCTTCTGGTCGTCCAGCGGCAGCCCGGCGATCTCCCAGCGCACCGCGAGGCGCTCGAAGAGGACCTCCGAGCGGCGGCGCCAGGCGTCCTCCTGCGAGGCCGCCTCCCCCGCCGGCGGCTCCCCCACCTTGGCGATCGTCCCGGCGCTGAGCGTCTGGCGCAGGGTGAGGACGTTCCCCTCGGGGTCGGTGTAGTCGACGGTCGGCGCCTTCTCGCGCGCCCGCCGCTGCTTCCTCCGCTTCGCCACGTCAGGCCAGGGCGTCGATCTTCGCCGCCAGCTCGAAGTCGGCGGCGGTCAGCCCGCCCTCGGAGTGGGTCGAGATCGTCACCGTCACCGTGTCCCAGGAGATCGCGAGGTCGGGGTGGTGGTTCATCTCCTCGGCCGGCTCGACCAGGACGTCGGCGAAGCGGACCGAGCCGACGAAGTCGCCGCGCTCGAAGTCCTTCCGGATGGCATCGCCCGAGCGCTCCCAGCCGGGGATCCCCGCCAGCCTCTGTTCGATCTCCGCCTCACTCAAAAGCGCCACGCGCTTATGCTGGCAGGGACGCAATGGCGACGCAAACCGAACAGCGCCCGACCCTCTGGCAGATCGACATCTCGCACTACAGCGAAAAGGTCCGCTGGGCGCTCGACTACAAGGGCGTAGACCACGGCCGTCGCTCGATTCTGCCGGGGAGCCACATCCCGATCGCGCTGGCGCTGACGCGAGGGGCGCAGCCGACGATGCCGGTGCTGCAACTCGACGGGCGGAACATCGGCGACTCCACCGCGATCATCGCCGCGCTGGAGGCGAGGTACCCCGACCCGCCGCTCTACCCGATAGGCGCCGAGGAGCGTGCCCGCGCGGTCGAGCTCGAGGAGTGGTTCGACGAGAACCTGGGGCCGCATGCCCGGCTGCTGCCCTTCTACGAGTTGATCCAAGAGCCCGACCTGTTCGCCGAGATCGCCGCCGAATCGGTGCCGGGGCCCCTCGGCAAGGCAAAGCCGGTCGTCGGCGCCTACGCCCGCGCCTACACCAGCATCCGCTGGGGAGCCAACAGCAGCGAGGACGCGGAGCGGGCACGGGACGCGATCGTCGCCGCCTTCGACCGGCTCGAGGCCGAGCTGGAGCAGGGCGACGGCGAGTTCCTCGTCGGCGAGGGCCTCTCCGTTGCGGACATCACCGCAGCCTCCCTCTTCTACCCGGTGGTGGTGCCGCCGGAGGGCCCGCTCTCTCCGGACCTGCCCCGCCCGCCGGCGCTGGAGCGCTTCCGCGAGAGCCTCAGCGACCGCCCCGGCTTCCGCTGGGTGCAGGACACCTTCCGCCGCCACCGGCACGGCTAGAAGATTTTCAAAGAATTTACGTTCTCAGACAAGATGTTGCAATTTCTTCGCTAGGGTGCGACCATGCAAACGATGGCCCCGCCCGAAGACGCACTTGCTGAGCGTTTCGCCCGACTCGACGAACGATTCGACCGGGTCGATGAACGCCTGATTGACGTCGACCGGCGAATCACCGAGGGAGGGGAACAGACGAGCCACCGCTTCGACCGGGTCGAAGGCGACATCAAAGAGTTAAAGAAGAGCGTGGCCGCGGTCCATACCAGCGTGCTATCGCTGCACACGACCCTGATGCGTACCGGCGTTGGCCTGGCAATCGTCTTTGCCTCAGCGCTGCTCGTCAAAGGCTTCTAGTCAGCCGCCGATCGGGGCGCGGGGGTTGGCGCCCCAGAAGACGACGGTGCCGAGCATGCCGATGATGTGGACGGCGACGATGTTGAAGACCATCGATTTCGCGGTCGCCGTGCCGACGCCGACCGGGCCGCCGGAGGCGGTGTAGCCGTAGTAGCAGCCGACCAGCACGATCACCGTCGCCATCACCATCCCCTTGATCAGGCTGAAGATCAGATCGGGGGGGCTCTGGTACATCCAGAAGATCAGCAGGTAGCCACCCGAGGAAACGTCGCCCACCTGGTTGACGACCGACAGATAGCTGGCGACGTAGATCAGCCCGATTCCGACCAGGTAGAGGAACGGGACCGCGATCCACGCCCCCAGCAGGCGGGTCGCGCAGAGGAAGGTCATCGGCTGGATCCCCATCACCTCGAGCGCGTCGATCTCGTCGGAGATCCGCATCGCCCCGAGCTCGGCGACGATCCCGGTCCCCACCTTGGCCGCGAGGATGTAGCCGAAGGCGTAGGGGAGGCCCTCGCGCAGGTCGCAATAGGCCGAGAACAGGCCGGCCAGGGACGGGGCGCCGATCGAGCGATTGAAGTATGCGCCCTGCAGGCCGCACTGCAGGCCGAGGATGAAGACGAAGGCCCAGATGATCAGGGCCGAGCCGAAGATCAGGATCCCCGCCTGCCGCAAGCCCTCGCCGAAGAATTTGAAGACCCGGCCCGAGTAGACCAGCCCCGCGACCCGGAGGCCGAAACGGCCGATCTCCCCGAAGGAATCGAGCCACGACCGAGGGACCTCGAGCCAGCCGATCACCGGACCGCCTGGAGCTCGGGGTTGGTGGCGAGCAGGATCGAGCTGACGACGAACTGGAAGAAGAAGACCGCGACGAGGGAGATCACGACCGCCTGGTTGACGGCGCGGCCGACTCCGGCGGCCCCGCCCGACGCGGTCATCCCTTTGTAGGAGCAGACGACGGCGACGATCGCCCCGAACATCGTGCACATCAGGACCGAGGCCCAGAGGTCGACGGTCGTGGCGTTGGAGAAGAGGGTGGCGAAGAAACCGCCGAGCGGCTGGTGGTAGAGGAGCTCGGCGGCGATGCCGGCGCTGAGCCCGAAGACGATCGCGAAGATGTCGAGCAGACCGGTGACGACCATCAGCGCCAGGAAGCGCGGCACCACCAGGTTCTTGACCGGGTCGACGCCGAGCACCTGCAGGGCGTCGAGCTCCTCGCGGATTTTCCGCGCGCCGAGGTCGGCGGTGATCGCGGTGCCGGCGACCCCCGCCACCACGACCGCGGTGACCAGCGGCCCGATCCAGCGGATCGCGATCACGACGAAGAAGCCGCCGAGCCGGTCGAGGGCGCCGAAGAGCGAGAGCACCCCGGCCGCCTGCAGGCCGGGAGCGCCCAGATTGAGGGCAAAGGTGGAGACCATCAGCGGGAACCAGGAGAGCTTGAGGACGAAGAGGAACTGCCAGACCAGCTCCTCGCCGTAGGGGTAGGGCGCTCTCACCGCCGAGATCAGCGTCCTGACGGTGAGGATCATCATCACCCCCACCTCTTCGAAGGCGTTCTTCACGGGCAGGAGCCCGCGTTCTAGCGTCCGGCCCGCCACCGGCTCATCGCCCTCCCCAGCGGACCGCGGCTGCTCGCCCGCCGCCGCACCTCCTGCTCGCTCTCCTGCTGCGCCGCCGCCAGCTGGGCGATCAGGGTGTCGCGCGTCTGCTCCAGCTCCTCGACGCCGGCGATGTGGGCGACCGCCCGCGGCGGCGCCGTCGGCAGGTCGGCGGTGAGGTGGGCGGTGTAGGTGGCGAGCTCGGCCTCGAGGCGGGCGATCTGGCGCCGCAGCTCCTGCCGCACCTCGAGCACTTCGCTCTCCTCCTCCGGCAGGCCGGTGCAGACCATCGCCACGATCGCCAGGTCGCGCGGCCGGATCCCCGCCTCCTCGGCCCGTCGCAGGGCGTCGGCGGCGATCTCCTCCAGCTCTGGGTCCGCCTCCACCCCCTCGGCGACGAAGGTGCCCTGCCCGTGACGGCTGACCACGAGCCCGTCTGCCTCCAGCGCCTCGTAGACGGCGCGCACGGTCCCCACGTTCACCCCCGCCCACTCGGCCAGCCGCC
>DATHFL010000148.1:0-2578 GCA_035318125.1 Solirubrobacterales bacterium
AGGAGGCCAACATCCACTGGGCGAAGTCGCTGGAGGAGGCGGGCGTCCACGTCGTCTACGGCATCCCCGGGCTGAAGACGCACGTGAAGGCGATCGTCGTCGCCCGCCGCGAGGGGGAAAAGGTGCGCGAGTACGTCCACATCGGCACCGGCAACTACAACCCGACCACGGCCCGCCTCTACACCGACTTCGGCCTCTTCACCGCCGATCCCGACCTCGGCGCCGACGTCGCCGAGATGTTCAACTTCCTCACCGGCTACGGGCGCCCGGCCGAGTACCGCAAGGTGCTGGTCTCGCCGACGACGATGCGCAACCAGATCGTCGAGGAGATCGAGCAGACCGCCGCGGCGCACCGGGCGGGGGAGGACTGCCGGATCGCCCTGAAGATGAACTCGCTGGTCGACGCCCGCTGCATCGAGGCGCTCTACGAGGCCTCGCGGGCGGGGGTGCGGGTCGACCTCAACGTGCGCGGGGTCTGCTGCCTGCGGCCCGGGGTCGAGGGGGTCTCCGAGAACGTCCACGTCACCTCGATCGTCGGCCGCTTCCTCGAGCACTCGCGCGTCTACGCCTTCCGCCGCGGCGAGGAGACCCGGGTGCTGATGGGCTCGGCCGACCTGATGCCGCGCAACCTCGACAGCCGGGTCGAGCTGGTGGCGCCGGTCGAGGACGCGGCGCTGAAGGCGGAGCTGCTGGACGTGCTGGAGCGCTGCTTCGCCGACAACGCCAACTCCTGGGACCTGGGCCCCGACGGGGAATGGACGCGGCGCCGGCCCGACGGCGAACTGCGCAACGCCCAGGAGGAGTTGATGGCCCGACATTCCGCACGTGCCGCAGAGCATCTCGCCGCCTCGCCCGCCTAGGAGGCGTCGCCGCCCCCCGCGTGGCTAGGATGCGCTCCCAGTGGCTCGCTTCTCGCTTCTCCCTCGCGACCGGACCTTCTTCGACCTCTTCATCGAGGCCGGTCAGAACACGCTTCACGCCTCGCGCCTGCTCGACGAGATGATGCACACCTGGCCCGAGGACGAAGGGATCTCGCGGGAGATCCTCAAGGCCGAGCAGGAGGGCGACCGGATCACCCACGACATCGTCAAACGCCTCAACTCGACCTTCGTGACGCCGATCGACCGCGAGGACATCTACGGGCTGGCGACGCAGATGGACGACATCGTCGACTTCACCGAGGAGGCTGCCGACTTCCTCGGCCTCTACAAGATCGAGGCGCCGATGGCGCAGGCGCAGGCGCTGACCAAAGTCCTCGTCGCCTCCTGCGAGCAGCTGGCGATGGGGCTGGAGAACCTGCCCTCCTTCCAGGACCTCGACAAGTACTGGATCGAGATCCACCGGCTCGAGAACGACGGCGACCGGATCTCCCGCGACGCCGTCGCCTCGCTCTTCTCCAACGGGATCGACCCGATGATCGTGATCCGCTGGAAGGACATGTTCGCGGTGCTCGAGGAGGCGATCGACGCGACGGAGACGGCGGCGCAGATCCTCGAGGGCATCGTGATCAAGAACAGCTGAGGCCGTGGACTCCGACGTAATCCTCGTCATCGTCGTCGGCACCGCGCTGGCCTTCGACTTCACCAACGGCTTCCACGACACCGCCAACGTCGTCGCCACCTCGATCTCGACCGGGGCGGCGCGGCCGCAGGTGGCGATCGGGGCGGCGGCGCTGCTCAACTTCGTCGGCGCCTTCATCTCGATCAGCGTCGCCGCCACGGTTGCCAAGGACGTGGTCGACGCCGAAGTGATCACGCCGACGATCGTCTTCGCGGGGCTGATCGGGGCGATCGCCTGGAACCTGATCACCTGGTGGTTCGGGCTGCCGTCGAGCTCCTCGCACGCGCTGATCGGCGGCGTCGTCGGCTCGGCCATCGCCGCGGTGGGGTTCGACGCGGTGCTCGCCGAGGGGGTCGTCGGCAAGGTCTTGATCCCGGCGGTGGTGGCGCCGCTCGTCGCCTTCCTCGCCGCCGGCCTGGCGATCGGGATCGCCTACCGGGTGGTCGGCAGGCAGCGCCCGGGGGTGGTGAGCCGCGGCTACCGCTACGGGCAGGTCATCTCCGGCGGGCTGCTGGCGGTCGCGCACGGAACCAACGACGCGCAGAAGACGATGGGCGTGATCACCCTCGCCCTGATCGCCAACGGCACCCTCGGCGCCGACGCCGACCCGCCGTTCTGGGTGATCGCCTCCTCCGCGGCGGCGATCGCCCTCGGCACCTACAGCGGCGGTTGGCGGATCATCAAGACCACCGGCACCCGGATCATCAAGATGGACGCGGCGCAGGGGTTCTCGGCGCAGGGGGCGGGCGCGGCGGTCATCCTCTCCTCGACTCACTTCGGCTTCCCGCTCTCGACCACGCACGTGATCAACGGCGGCGTGATGGGGTCCGGGGCGGCGAAACGGCTCTCGGCGGTGCGCTGGGGCGTCGCCGGCAACATCCTCGTCGCCTGGCTGCTGACCCTGCCGGCGGCGGCGGCGATCGGCGGTCTCACCTACGGCTTCACGTGGATCTTCGGCACCGGCGCCCTCGGCCCGATCCTGGTCACCCTGATGGCGCTCTCGCTGGTCGTCGCCGCC
>DATHFL010000149.1:0-6340 GCA_035318125.1 Solirubrobacterales bacterium
CCTCTCTCGATAGTGCCGGTCCCGCGCAGGTTCGATCGGCGCCCACCAGAGCGCGACACGACGCGGATCAACGAGCGGATCCGGGTCCCGCAGGTGCGCCTGATCGGCGCCGACGGCGAGCAGCTCGGCATCCTCGACACCAGCGAGGCGCTGAAGCGGGCACAGGAGGCCGACCTCGACCTGGTCGAGGTGGCGCCCGGTTCGAAACCGCCGGTGACCCGCCTGCTCGACTACTCGAAGTACAAATACGAGCAGGAGCAGAAGCAGAAGGCCGCGCGCAAGCACCAGCAGCAGGTCAACGTCCGCGAAATCAAGCTGCGCCCGAAGATCGCGACCCACGACTACGAGACCAAGAAGGGCCACGTCGAACGCTTCCTCAAGCACCGCGACAAAGTCAAGGTGACGATCATGTTCCGCGGCCGCGAGCAGGCCCATCCGGAGCGTGGCCGCAACCTGCTGCAGAAGCTCTTCGAGGATCTCGACGGGCTGGCGACGATCGAGTCGGCGCCGCTGCAGGAAGGGCGCAACATGAGCATGCTGCTGGGCCCCAGCAAAGAGGTCGACAAGCTCGCGGAGGGCGATCAGGCCGACGCTGCGGCGGCTGAGGCCGACGCGGCGGCGCCGACCGACGCGCCGCCCGAGTCCTAGCCCAGGATCACGTCGGCGATCCGCTGCGCCGCCCGGCCGTCCCAGAGGGGCGGCGGCTTCGCGGGCGCCGGGCCGCGCTCGGCGAGCAGGACCGGGATGCGGGAGATCGCCGTCGGGTCGAGCCCGAGCAGGGTGTTGGTGCCGGAGGTCAGGGTCACCGGCCGCTCGGTGTTGTCGCGCAGCGTGAAGCAGGGAATGCCTAGATAGGTCGTCTCCTCCTGAATCCCGCCGGAGTCGGTGAGGACGGCGCCGGCGTCGGCGAGCAGGGAGAGGAAGTCGAGGTAGCCGAGCGGCTCGATCAGGTGCAGGCCGGGAGCGTTGGGCTCCAGGCCTTCCATCATCTTGCGGGTGCGCGGGTGGACCGGGAAGACGACCGGCATCTGCTGCGCCAGGGCGGCGAGCTGGGCGACCGTCTCGCCGAGCAGGGGGCCGTCGACCAGGGCGGGGCGGTGCAGCGTGACCAGCGCGTAGGCGCCCGGCTCGACCCCCAGCTGCGCCGCCGCGCCCGCCTCCCGGAAGCGCCCTTCCAGCGCCACCAGCGTGTCGATCATCGTGTTCCCGACCATGTGCATCCGCTCCTCGGGGAGGCCTTCGGCCTGCAGGTTCGTGACCGCCTCGGGGCTGTGGAGGAAGAGCCACGCGGAGAAGCGGTCGGCGACGATCCGGTTCACCTCCTCGGGCATCGTCAGGTCGAAGCTGCGCAGGCCCGACTCGATATGGGCGACGGGGATACCCATCTTCACCGCGGTCAGCGCCGCCGCCAGGGTCGAGTTGACGTCGCCCGGGACCATCACCAGGTCCGGGCGCTCGTCGGCCAGCACCGGCTCCAGCCGCTCCATCGTCCGCGCCGTCTGCGCCGCGTGGCTGCCGGAGCCGACCTCGAGCATGTAGTCGGGGGCGGGCACGCCGAGCTCCTCGAGGAAGACCTCCGACATCAACCGGTCGTAGTGCTGGCCGGTGTGGACGATCGCGTGGCGGCCCTCGGGGTGGCGCTCGCGCAGCGCCCCGATCACCGGCGCCGTCTTGACGAAGTTGGGCCGCGTCCCGACCACGTAGAGGAAGCGCATCGCGGCGCCAGCCTATTTGACTAACTGGCAGGTGGTGTCACTAAATGCTGCTCAGGCGTTCCTTCTGCTTCAATAGCGGACCCGATGCCGAAGATGAAAACCCATTCCGGCGCCAAGAAGCGCTTCAAGAAGACCGCCAGCGGCAAGCTCCGTGGCCGGCGCGCCTTCTCCAGTCACATCCTGGAGAAAAAGTCGCCGAAGCGGAAGCGGCGGATGGCCCGTCCGGTCGAGATCTCGCCGAACGACGCCAAGAAGGTGCGGACCCTCCTCGGGGGTGGCAAGTGAGCCGCGTCAAGCGCTCCGTCCACGCGCGCAAGAAGCGCCGCAAGGTGCTGAAGGAAGCGAAGGGCTACTTCGGCCGCAAGCACTCCTCCTACCGCTTCGCCAAAGAGCAGGTGCAGCGGTCGGGGATGTACGCCTACCGTGATCGGCGCAACAAAAAGCGGGTCTTCCGCCGCCTCTGGATCACCCGCATCAACGCCGCCGCGCGGCTGGAGGGCATGAGCTACTCCGAACTGATGCACGGCCTCAAGGAGGCCGAAGTCGAGGTGAACCGGAAGATGCTGGCCGAGATCGCCGTCTCGGACCGCGACGCCTTCCGCCGATTTGTGGAGCTAGCCCGGGAGGGTGCGGCCGTCTGACGGCGCACCGACATTCCTCTCTCCCGGGCGGGCCGAATTTCGGCCCGCTTTTTCGTTCCAGGAGAAGAAACCGCCGAGCAGAAAAGACAAACTCGCCACGAACGACAGAACCCGTAGATGATCGAGAGCCCCCACAACGAGAAGCTGAAGCTGGTCCGCAAGCTGCGCGAGCGCAAGCACCGCGAGCGCGAGGGGCTGTTCGCGACCGAGGGCGAGGACCTCCTGGAGGCGGGGCTGGCCGCCGGCGCCGAGCCGCGGTTCGTCCTCGTCGCAGCGGGCTCGAACCTCGCAGGCGAGCAGGTGGCGCCCGGTCTGCTGGCGGACGTGTCGTCCCTCGGCTCCGGAACCAGGGTCATTGCCGTCTGGCCACACGCAACCGACAAATCGTCCCCGCATACCGGGGACGATTTGCAGGTCGCGTCCCCCTGCGTGTACTTGCACCAGGTCAGCGACCCCGGGAACGTCGGCACCATCATTCGGACCGCTGACGCGTTGCTGGACGGCCCGGTTGTCCTCGGCCCCGACTGCGCCGACCCGTACTCGCCGAAGGCGGTGCGGGCGAGCATGGGCTCGGTCTTCTCCCAGCCGCCGCTGCGGGGCGGGGTGGAGGCGACGCCGGGGCCGCGGGCGGCGCTGGTCGCCCACGGCGGCGCGGATCTCGGGGCGCTCGATGGCGCCGCCACCCTCTGTCTCGGCGCCGAGCGTGAGGGCCTACCCGAGGAGGTGCTCGCCGAGTGCGAGACCCTGGTCACGATCCCGCTGCGGCCGGGCGGCCCGGAGTCCCTCAACGTCGCCGCCGCCGCTGCGATCGCCGCGCAGCGGATATCGTCGCTCGCGATGCCGGAGGTCCAGCCCGATGCTTGAGCAGATCGAGAAGATCAGGGCCGAGGCCGCGGCGGCGATCGAGGGCGCCGCGAGCAGCGCCGAGCTGGAGGAGCTGCGGGTCCGCTACCTCGGCCGCAAAGCCGAGCTGACCACGGTCCTGCGCGGGATCGCCGAGCTGCCGCAGGAGGAACGGGGCCAGGTCGGCGGCGCCGCCAACCGCGCCCGCAAGGAGCTCGAGGCCCTGCTGGAGCGGAGCGCCGAGCGGCTCGACGCCAGCGAGCTGGAGGCGAAGCTGGTCGCGGACCGGATCGACGTCACCCTGCCCGGCGCGCCGCCGCGGCCGGTCGGCCACGCCCACCTGATCGCCCGCACCACCCGCCTGCTCGAGGACACGATGATCGGCCTCGGCTACCACGTCGCCGAAGGCCCGGAGATCGAGCACGACTACTACAACTTCACGGCGCTGAACCACCCGCCCGGCCACCCGGCGCGGATGCTCCAGGACACCTTCTACGTCCAGTCCCACCCCGACGTGCTGCTGCGCACCCACACCTCGCCGATGCAGGTGCGCTCGATGGAGACGCAGCCGCCGCCGATCTTCGTCGTCGTCCCCGGCAAGGTCTACCGGCGCGACTCCGACGCCACCCACAGCCCGATGTTCCACCAGATGGAGGGGCTGGCGATCGCCGAGGGGATCACCCTCGCCGACCTGCAGGGGACGCTGCTGGCGATGTGCCGGGCGATCTTCGGCCCCGACCGCGAGGTGCGCCTGCGGCCGCACTTCTTCCCCTTCACCGAGCCGAGCGTCGAGGTCGACGTCTCCTGCTTCCAGTGCGGCGGCACCGGCGAGCTGGCCGGCGGCGAGCGCTGCAACCTCTGCAAGGGCCAGGGCTGGATCGAGATCCTCGGCGCCGGCATGGTCGACCCCAACGTGCTCGGCTTCGTCGAGCAGTACGGCTACCACGCCGAGCGGGTCCAGGGCTTCGCCTTCGGGATCGGGGTCGAGCGGGTCGCGATGCTGCGCCACGGCGTCCCCGACCTGCGGCGCTTCTTCGACAACGACGTGCGGATGCTGGAGCAGTTCGGATGAGGTGTTGGGTATGAAAGTCCCGTACTCATGGCTGCGCGAGTACTGCGACCCCGGCATGGATCCGGCGCAGCTCGCCGACCGGCTGGTGATGACCGGGACCGAGGTCGAGCGGCTCGACCAGGTCGGGCCGCCCTCGGCCGAGGGCTTCGTCGTCGGCAAGGTCGTCAAATGTGAGAAGCACCCGAAGGCCGACCGGCTCAGCGCCTGCATGGTCGAGACCGGCGATGGCGAGCGGCCGATCGTCTGCGGCGCCCCCAACGTCGCCGCCGGCCAGACGGTCGCCGTGGCGCTGCCGGGGGCGCGGATGCCGAACGGCGAGAGGTTGCGCAAGGCGAAGCTCCGGGGGATTTCCTCCGAAGGGATGATCCTCGCCGCCGACGAGCTGCAGATCGGCGACGACCACGAGGGGATCATGGAGCTCGATCCCGGGCTGGCCGCGGGCACGCCGCTGAGCGAGGTGCTGCCGCTGGGCGAGCCGGTGCTGGAGATCGAGGTGACCCCGAACCGGACCGACTGCTTCGGCGTCCACGGCGTCGCCCGCGAGGTGCACGCGATCACCGGGGCGCCGCTCGCCGCCGATCCCTGGGCCGAGGACGCGCCGGCCGAGGGCG
This sequence comes from Solirubrobacterales bacterium, assembly GCA_035318125.1. Taxonomy (GTDB): domain Bacteria; phylum Actinomycetota; class Thermoleophilia; order Solirubrobacterales; family 70-9; genus VAYN01. The sequence continues at coordinate 4,883 of DATHFL010000149.1, forward strand.
AGGGGGAGGCCTCCGACCACGCCTCGGTCACGGTCGAGGTGCCCGAGCTCTGCCCGCGGTTCACGGCGCGCGTCTTCACCGACGTCACGATCGGGCCCTCGCCGCTGTGGCTGCAGGCACGGCTCGCGGCGGCCGGCCAGCGCCCGATCAACAACGTCGTCGACGTCACCAACTACGTGATGCTGCTGACCGCGCAGCCGCTGCACGCCTTCGACCTCGACAAGGTCCCCGACGGCGCCCTGATCGTCCGTGCCGCTGCCGACGGCGAGAAGATGACCACGCTCGACGGCGTCGAGCGGACCTTCGACGCCGAGGCGGTGCTGGTCTGCGACCGCAACGGCCCCTCGGGGATCGCCGGGATCATGGGCGGCCAGGTCTCCGAGGTCTCGGAGGAGACGACGCGGGTCCTGCTCGAGGTCGCCTGCTGGGACGGCCCCAACATCCTCAGCACCTCGCGCAAGCTGGGCCTGCGCTCGGAGGCCTCGGCGCGGTTCGAGAAGCAGCTGCACCCGGAGCTGGCGATGCGGGCGCAGCGGATCGCCTCGCGGCTGCTGGTCGAGCTCTGCGGGGCCAAGCTGGTGCCGGGGACGATCGACGTCGCCGCCGAGCTCCCGGCGCCGCGCCGGCTGCTGCTGCGGGCCGAGCGGGTCGAGGGCCTGCTCGGGATGGAGATCTCCCAGGCCGACCAGAAGACCTACCTGGAGCGGCTCGGGTTCGAGGTCCAGGAGGCCGGCGACGACCTCGAGGCCGTGGTCCCGCCCGACCGCCACTACGACGTCACCCGCGAGGTCGACCTGATCGAGGAGGTGGCGCGGGTCCACGGCATCGACGAGCACCTGCCGACGACCCTGCCCGCGGTCGGCGGCGCCGTCGGCGGCCTCAGCCGCGAGCAGCGGCTGAGGCGGCGGGCCGAGGACGCGCTGCGCGACCTCGGCTTCGACCAGGCGGTCGGCTGGAGCTTCACCGACCCCGGCGAGGCCGAGCGGCTGCGGATCTCTGCCGAGGACCCACGGGCGAATCCCGTCCTGCTCGCCAACCCCCTCTCCGAGGAGCAGTCGGCCATGCGCACGACCCTCCTCGGCTCCCTCCTAGACATCGCCGCGAGGAACGCCTCCCGCGGCACCGACACCCTCGCGCTCTTCGAATCCACCCGCGTCTACCTAACGACGGGCCAAAACGACGAACCCCATCCGCCGACGGGCCTAAATGACTCACCTGAGGCGACTGATCGGCCCGTCGGCGGGCAGGGTTGGACCGATCGGCCCGTCGATCCGATGGCGGGACGGTTTGCGGGGGATCAGCCGGCGCCGTTCGTGGAGCCGCACCGGTTTGCGGGGATCGCGGTGGGGGCGCTCGCCTCGCGCTCCTGGCGCGGCGGCGGCGAGCCGGCGGACTTCTTCGACCTCAAGGGAGTCCTGGAGGCGCTGGCGGTTCAGCTCGGGGTCGAGCTCGACTTCG
>DATHFL010000150.1:0-3222 GCA_035318125.1 Solirubrobacterales bacterium
GTAGCCGGACTCGATCCCCTGGCCGCGCCAGCCCGAGGTGACCACCGACTGCCCTTTGCCGACCCGTCTTTCGCTGTCGAGGAAGTCGAGGATGAGGTCGCCGGGGTCGCCGACCGAGGGCTTCAGCACCCCCTGCACCCCGCTCGGCACGATCTTCGCCGAGACGGCGCTGGAGTGGTCGGCGATCAGGGTGACCCGGGCCGAGCCGCCGGTCACCGCGGCGATCGTGCCGACGAGGCCGTCGCCGTTGACCACCGGGTCGCCGGCCTCGACCCCGTCGCCGGAGCCGACGTCGATCGTCAGGTCGGCGAACCAGACGGACGGCGAGCGGGCGATCACGCGGCCGGCGACGGGGGTGTAGCCGCCGGGGATCGCGCCGCTCTCGTCGAGGCCGAGGAGCTTGCGCAGCTGCTCGTTTTCGGCCAGCGCCGCCTGCGCCCCGACCGCCTGCTTGCGGGCCACTTCGAGTTCGGCGTGCAGGCGGCTGTTGCGGCCCTTCGCGTCGAAGGTCTCGTCGAACCAGTTGACGAGGTCGCGGGCCGGCTTCAGAGCGCGGTCGGCGGCCGACTGGATCGGGCTGAAGATGGTGCTGACGCTGCGCTGAACGCCGTCGGAGCCCTGTCCGTAGGTGACGGTGAGCAGGGCGAAGGAGCCGACGATCAACAGCGCGAGGACCGCCCTGCGGCGGCGTACTTGCTTTCGATACACGTTGGGGTTCTGAGTCTCGTGGTTCGCATTGCGGCTGGCTGGCGCCGGGCCGCGCTCCGTTGTTCTTACCGGCGCGGCGGATCGTCTCGACCTCCTCGAGGGAGATGCCGGAGGCAACCGCCACGCACGTCAAAGGCGACTCTGCCAGTTGACAGGGCATCCGGCACTCGTCGCGCAGGCGCTGCTCCAGTCCTTGCAACAGCGCTCCGCCCCGGCAAGGGCGATGCCACGACCCATGATGTCACCTGCCAGCCCCGGGGAGAATCGCGAGCTCGCGAAAACCGCCCCTGACGGTGGGTTTTCGCGAGCTCGCTCTAACGGCCGTGCTCGAAGAGCGCCGGGGCGAGCTCGGCGAGCAGGCCGACGGGGAGGCCGACGACGTTGGAGACGCTGCCCTCCAGGCGGGCGACAAGGGATGAGCCGAGGGTCTGGATCGCGTAGCCGCCCGAGCGCCCTTCCCACTCGCCGAAACGCACGTAGCGCTCCTTCTCCTCGTCCGAGAGCTCCTTGAAGACGACGGTCGTCCGCTCCAGCCCGCTCCGCTCCTCGCCGTCCTCGACCACCACCAAGCCGCTCATCACCTCGTGCGCCCGCCCGCTCATCCGATCCAGATAGGCCCGCGCCTCGTCTGCATCCGCAGGCTTCCCAAGTACCTCTCCGTCCAAGACGACATCCGTGTCGCAGGCGATGATCAGAGCGGTTCCTCGCGCGGGTGGCGACGATCGGGAGGACTCTCCCGGTAGGGAGAGCCCCCGATCGGAGACAGGACCCGCGCGCCTAGCCGCCCGCGCCTTCCTCCGCGCGTTCTCGACCACCAGGTGCTCGGGATCGCCCTCGGTCAGCTCCTCGACTCCAGGCACGACGACCTCGAACTCGAGACCGAGCTTCTGCAGGATCTCCCGCCGCTGCGGGGACCCGGATGCGAGGACCAGCTTCAGAGGCAGCCCGTCAGGAGAGCTCGGGGAACCAGATCCCGATCTCGCGCTCGGCCGACTCGTCGGAATCGGAGCCGTGGACCATGTTGAAGGTCACCTCGAGGGCGAAATCGCCGCGGATCGAGCCGGGGGCGGCCTCGACCGGGTTGGTCGCGCCGATCAGCTGGCGGGCCGCCTTCACCGCTTCCGGGCCCTCCAGGACCATCGCCACCAGGGTGCCGCCGGTGATGAAGGAGACGAGCTCGCCGAAGAAGGGCTTGTCGGTGTGCTCGGCGTAATGCTCGTTGGCGATCGACTCGTCCGCCCGCATCGACTTCAGGGCGGCGATCCGCAGGCCCTTGCGCTCGAAGCGGGCGATCACCTCACCGGTGAGGGCGCGTTCGAAAGCGTCAGGCTTGACGAGGATCAGGGTCCGACTCACGGCTGGGGCTCCTTTGCTCTTTGGTTGGTTGTGCCCCTTCCTTCGCCTCGGGCGGCGCCTGCTGGCGACGCGGCGGGCCCTGCGACGGGCGCCGCGGTGCCGAACGCTCTTCGGGGTCTCGACGTTGTTTGCGGCGCTGCCGCTCGCCCCCGCCGCCGAGGCTCGTCTCGCAGTAGGGGCAGAGCCCCCAGCGCGGGTCGACCGGCTTGCCGCAGGTCGGGCAGGGGTCCTTGAGGCGGCGCTGGCAGTTGGGGCAGCGCAAGTAGTTTTTCTCGATCGGGTACTCGCAGTGAGGGCAGCTCTGGTCGCGCAGCTGCCGCACCCGCAGCTCGGCCGCCTTGATCTCCAGCTCGCGCTCGTGCGTGTCCTCCAGGTACTCCGGCGGGCGGACGATCGCGTAGACGGCGGTGCCGATGTAGGGGAAGAAGGAGGCCACGGTGGCGCAGGCGACCAGGAAGGGGTCGGAGATGCGGCGGCGCGCGTCGAGGTAGGTGTAGACGATCAGCGCCAGCCACAGCACCACCAGCATCAGCAGGAAGAGGGTGGCGACCAGATTGAGGCCGTCGTTGGTGATGCCGAAGATCGCTAGAGACATAAGTGAGGGGCCGCCGTGCGGGAGCGGCAGTCTACTTCGCCGCCGCCGATCCGAACCCTGTTCAAAGGAAGAGGCTTCCGAACAGGTAGCCGACGCCGAAGAAGACGAGGATCACGATCGCCACCACGGCGGCGACCAGGCCCATCATCGAGAGCAGTTCCGACCCGGCGCTTCGATCCATCCGGAAATCCTCGCACAGTCAGGTGGAGAGCAGGGCCCGCGCGGGGCCGATTGCATAGTGGGAGCCGGCGACCAGCAGCGCGCCTTCGGGCCGCTCGCAGGCGAGCGCCGTCGCCCGCAGCAATGCCGCCTCGAAGTCGGGCTCCGCCTCGGCCGGGAGACCGGCCCCTTCGCAGGCGGTGACGAGATCCTGTGCGGGTCTGGAGTGGGCACCTGGGCGTCCGTGCCCTTCCAGGGCCGCGCTCGGCAGCTCGGTGCAGACGACCCGGTCGAGCGCCGGCGCCAGCGCCGCGACCATCGCCTCGGCGTCCTTGTCGGCGAGGACCGCCAGGCAGCCGACCAGCCGCCGGCCCGCCGCCAGCGCCGGCAGCGACTGCGCCAGC
>DATHFL010000151.1:0-6403 GCA_035318125.1 Solirubrobacterales bacterium
AGCGCGACCTGCCCCGGCACCGTCTCGGGGTGCGGGTGGCGCCCCATCTCCTCCGCGAACTCGGGGTTCTGGGAGAGCTCTTCCTCCAGCCACTCGACCAGCTCGTCGATCAGCAGCGCCCCTTTCTTGCTCGAGCTGATCGATTCGTTCTCGCGGGCGACCATGCCGTGGAAGATGTCGTGGGTCGGCGGGCCTCCCCCGCGGGCCGAGCCGTTGCCGTTGCCGTTCTGCAGCCCCATCTCGTCGATCAGCTTGCGGCGGCAGGTGACGTGGGCGACCCACTCGTTGCCGCAGACCTGCATCGAGATCACGTCATCGAGTTCGTCGGCGGCGGCCCAGTAGGCGAGCGCGCGCATGTGCTGGGTCGGGAGGCCGTCGGAGCGGACGAGGGGCATCTCTTCGAGCTCCTCGCGTTCGGTCTCGTACATGACCATGTCGTCGCCCCAGCGTTTGGTCAGGGTGCCTTCGGCGAGGCCCTGGTTCATGAACTCGGCGACCTCGGGCAGGTAGTCGGACTCGAAGATCACCTTGTCGAAGGCGATGCCGAGGCGGGCCAGGGTCTTGCGCTGGCCGGAGATCACCCAGGAGCGCGTCTTCGACCACAGTTCGAGCGCCTTCTGGTCGCCGCCGAGGACCCGCATCATCATCTCGTCGGCTTTGTCGTTGTACTGGGTGGACTCGCGGGCGACCGAGTCCTCGGCGCCGTCGTCGCCCTGGCCGCCGTTGCGGCTGGCGGTGACGTAGTCGGCGTAGCAGAAGCCGACAAAGTGGTCGCTCTTCTCGTCGGCGTCGGGGCCGGAGTCCTCGCCGGCGCGGGTGGCGACGCCGGCCATCGCCTCGCCCATGCTGCGGCCGACGTCGCAGATCAGGCTGCGGTTCTCGACCGCAGCGCCAGCCTGCTTCAGCGAGCCGGCGATCGCGTTGCCGACCGCGAGGTTGCGGAGGTGGCCGATGTGCAGCGCCTTGGTCGTGTTGGCGCCCCAGAAGTAGACGGCGTAGCGGTCCTCGGCGGCCATGTCGGTGAAGTCGGCGCCGCCGCTCTCGCCGGCGCGGATCGCCTCGCCCTGCGCTTCGATCCACTCGTCGGCGAGCCGGAGGGTGACCTGCTTGCCTTCGCGGTCGAGCGAGGCGACCCAGGGCTCGGCCTCGATCCGGTCGAGCGCCGCCTTCGCCTCGGCGTCCTCGTGCCAGTCGGTCCCCTTGGGGAGCCGCGGGATCAGCATCAGGTCGAAGCCGGCCTCGGGCCGGTAGGGGGCGCGCGCCGCCCAGAGCGCCCTGCCGCCCTCGCCGGCGGCGGCTCGGTCGAAGCTGGTGAAGATGTTTTCGGTCATAGCCATGGTGATTTCGAACGTGATTGCCTCGAATTGCTTGTTCGAAATGCACCCGCCGGGGCTCGAACCCGGATCTTCGGCTTACAACGCCGACCCTTTAACCGATTAAGGCACAGGTGCTGGCTATGTTCCCTCGGCCAGAGCATTTCCCTGAATGCTCAAGCGCGGCGGCAGCATAACGTCGATTCCTGCACACGTCAAATTATTTGATTAATTGCCTGGAAATCGCGGCTATGGACGCGGCGGGCCGGGCTGGGGAAGCGGGTCGCCGCCGAATTTGACCTCCAGGTCCTCGGCTCGCTCGGCCAGCGCCGGCAGCGGCACCCAGAGGCCGACCGCGATCCGGCGGACGTTGCCCCAGGTCGGGTTGACCCGGCCGGACTCCAGGTGCGAGATCCAGGTCGGGTGGATGTCGGCCCGCAGACCGAGCGCTTCCTGGCTCATGTGCAGCTCCATCCGGAACTGGCGAATCGCCCTGCTGAGGCCTATCTGCGGGTCTTCACGGCGCGGCATCTAGTCCGGAAGGGAATGCGCCCCCCGCCCCCACGTCCATAGAGTTGAGCTCAAGGTCAGGGATCTCCCTTTCCGGCGGTGCCGCAGGCGAGGACCCGGTTCAAGGGGGCGGTCTCTCGCGATCGCGAACACGAACATATGTTCGTATAGGAGAGAAGCCATCTACAAGGGCAGCCGTGCCCAATTGAGCTCGCCTTACAGGGCCTCAGCCGGCTTCGGCGCGGGCGGCTTCGAGCTCGCGGCGGACGGTCGCGGTCTGGTTGGGGATTTCGAGGCGCCGTTCGAGGAGCGGGATCGCCTCCTCGGCGCGACCGCTGAGGCGCAGCGCGTTGCCGAGGTTGAAGAGCGCGTAGGCGTAGTCGAGGTCTTCGGTCCCTTCCGGGAAGGCGGCGAGGGCTTCTTCGAGCACCGGCACCGCGGCCTCGTATTCGCCCGCCTGGATCAGCGCGTAGCCCTGTTCGTTGAGGGCGCTGCCGAGCTCGGGGTCCTCGCCGGTCGAGGCCGGGACGGTCGCCGGGGCCTCGGCCGGCGGCGAGGGTTCCGCTTCCTTCGCCGGCGCGCGTTTGTCCTCGCCGGCTTCGGCCTGCGCCGCCGAGCTCCCCCCTCCCCCCCGCTTCTCTCCGCCGCCGCCGAGGACGACGACGGCAGCGACGATCACCGCGGCAAGGACCCCGAGGAGCGCGGCGACGGCACCGAGGCGATTGCCGCGCGAGCTAGAGCCGGCGCGGCCCCGGACGCGGGTCCGGGCGCGGACCGGCTCGACGCCCTGGATCGGCTCGAAGGCCCGGGTCTCCTCCCCGCCGGCGTTCGTCCTTTTACCCCCTATTTCGGTAAAAGGACGAACGCCGACGCTATCGGCGCGCTCGAGTCGCGCCAGCGCCTGGCGCGCGGAGGCGGGGCGGGCGGCGGGGTCGGCGGCGGTGAGCCACTCGACCAGGGAATCGAGCGCGGGCGAGCGCCGGCCCGCGCAGCCGCGGAGGACGAGGCCACAGGAGTAGAGGTCGGAGCGCTCGCTGGCCGGCCTGCCCTCCATCACCTCCGGCGCCGCGTAGCGCTCGGTCCCGAGGACGAGGCCGGTGCTGGTCAGCGCCGTGGCGTCGCGCGGCAGGGCGATCCCGAAGTCGATCAGCTTCGCGGTCCCCTCGGGTTCGAGGATCACGTTGGCCGGCTTGACGTCGCGGTGCAGGATGCCGGCGTCGTGGATGTGCGCGAGCGCCTCCAGCAGTTCCCGCGCCAGCCGCTCGCAGTCGAGCCCCTCACCCCGCGCCAGCCGCGAGGCCAGGTCTTCCCCCGGCACGAACTGCATCACCAGGTAGGGCCGTTCGCCCTCTTCGGAGAAGTCGTAGACGCCGACCAGGTTGGGATGCGAGAGCCCCGCCGCCGTCCGCGCCTCGCGCCGGAACCGCGCCACGAACCCGGGATCGGAGGCGATCGTGTCCGACAGAACCTTCACCGCCACCGGCCGCTCGAGCACCTCGTCGTGCCCCAGCCAAACCGCAGCCATCCCACCCCGCCCGAGCGTGCGCTCGAGCCGGTAGCGCTCCTTCAGCAGCACGCCGGTACCGATCCCGCTGGCCACGACGTTCCTCTACCCGGTTCCGGTCCGGACGCGCGGGTTCATAGCGTAAATAGGGCCGAGTAGATCAAGAAGATCGATTTGATCGGACGGAGCGCGGCAAGATGGCGGAATGGAAAAGCCGCGGAAGGGGATCAAGAACCTGCTGAAGGATCACTGGAAGACCATCCTGACCGCGATTTTCGTCGCCATCGCCCTCGTCGTCGGCATCTTCATCGGCAAGGGCTTAATGGACGAAGGCGACTTCCGCCCCAGCGTCCCCCCCAACGGAGCGGCCGAGTTCCTCTACCTCGACGCCGCTCGGGTCGCTACCTACCTCGCCCAGGTCGACGGGGGAGAGAGCGAAAGCGAAAAGCTCACTCGCAAACTGACCGCGAACCTGAACGCAAAGCTCTCGGTGAAAGAACTCGGCGAGGTCGGCGCCAGCAAGGCAAGCGAACTGTTCACCGAAAGGACCCTGAAACCGACGGCCGCGAGCAGCTTCTTCGCCCTCGAAAAGCGGCTCGACGAAGCGGACGTGATCAAGAAAATACGGCTCCGGCTCTTCAACCAGAGGATCAAGCAGATGCCCGAGGGGAGGTTCGTCGAATTCCAGACCAGCGGCCTGCTGTCGCCGAACTACCTGAACGGCTACCTCGCGGTCTCGCACGCCGGCACCCTCGACGCGATCTTCCCGAACTCGAAGGAGCGCCAGGAAGGGGCGAAGAAATTCTTCGAGAGCGTGGGCGCGACTCCGCGGGCGGTGTTCGCTCTGCGCCCGTACGAGAAGAACGCAAGCGGGGCGCTTCCCCCCGGACTGCCCCGCGAGGAATTCGTCTACCTGCTTCCAATAGCCACTCCATTGCTCAGCTCCGAGCGCAGCCTGCTCAAGTACGGAGGGGGAAGGTTCACCGTCCTCGGCAAGCTGGTCCGTCGCTTTCCGGAGCCGACCAATCACCACTTCCCGGCTTACATCGACTCGGCCACGCGGGAGGTCTGGGAACAGGCCGTCAAACGCACGCCGAAGGAGCTCCTCTGCCGCACCGCCCCGCGCTGCGCCGAACTGGTGCGCAGACGGAAGCTCAGCGGCGCCGCCCGGAACCGGGTGATCCGCAAGAGCCGCACACAGATCCTCGAACGCCTCCGAATCCAGACCGAAATCCCCCGCCAGGGCGCGGTCATCCTGCCGCTCGCGATCTACAAGTAGGAAGGCATGGCGAGCATCTCCACTCTCGAGGCGGTCGGAATCGTCTGTGGGATCGGCGCGTCTCTGGCGGCGATCGTCGGCCTGGGGCTCACCCTGCTGGACCGGCGCCGCAAGAAGGGCGACACCGAGTCAGTCGTTCAAAACATCTACCTGACCCCGGGCACGCAACAGCCATCGGTGGCGGCGAGCGCTGTACAGAGCGCGAGCTCCTCGTCGGCTCCAGGGACAGCCGATGACGTGCGTTACGTACTCCTGCTCGAAGCCTGCCTCTGGCTCGCCTCCGATCTCCACCTCGCCTGGACGACGTTCGAAGAGAAACGCCGCTCGATCGAGCTGATCGAGCGGTTTACGCCCGAGCTGGAGCACGACGTCGACAGGTTCTCCGCGGAGCTCGATGCCGCCAGCCCGGGAACCTCCGATCTCCTCCGCAGCTTTCTGTCCGGCGTCTTCAAGGCGTACCTGGAGGTCATGCGGATCAACACCTCCTGGCTGGAGTACCGGAACGACGGCGAACGCGAACCGGAGGAGATGGAAGCGGAACGCGAGTCGCTCCACTCCAGCTTCGTGGTCGAGCGGGAGAAGATCGGGGAACACCTGCGAGCGAGCCGGGCCTACCTCTCCGCGCTGGCCGAGCAGAGGAAAAACGGCCCCTGGAAGGCGCTCGGCTTCAATTCTCCCGAGGACTATTCCGAGTACATGCAGCCGACCATGCGCTCACTCACCTCGTCGCCCGGGGACCTTGCGGAGGACGTCCTCGAAAGGTTGCTCGACGGCCCCATCGCCCTCGCCGACCTGGAAAAGGAGAACCTCCCGTCCTCGATCCGAGTCGAACTGATGAATCGGCTCCTCGCCGACAAATGGGCGGAAGTGACGTCCGATCATGCGATCGCCCTCACCGAGGCGGGGGCGAGGCTGCTGAAGAAGCGCTTGGCGGCCTGGCACGGAACCGCTCCGCCCGCCTGAGCCCGAGCGCTTAGGGACTGCCATCCTCGCCCCAGACGGTGGCGACGACGGAGCGCGGGCCGCCGCGGTCGCGGTGCTCGCAGAGGTAGATGCCCTGCCAGGTGCCGAGGGCGAGACTGCCTTCGCTGATCGGGAGGGTCAGGGACGGGCCGAGCAGAGCGGCCTTGACGTGGGCGGGCATGTCGTCGGCACCCTCCAGGGTGTGCGTCCAATACGGGGCGCCTTCGGGCACCGCGCGGTCGAACCAGGTCTCGAAGTCATGGCGCACGTCCGGCGAGGCGTCCTCATTCAGGGCCAGGGAGGCGGAGGTGTGCTGGATCAGCAGGTGGACCAGGCCGACCGAGACCTGCCGCAGCTCCGGCAGGGCGTCGACGACCTCCCCGGTGACGAGGTGGAAGCCGCGCGGCCGCGCCGAGAAGCGGATCGTCCGCTGAAGCCACATCGGCGGAGAGGATCGCACGAGGGCGGTCCTCTACGGGCGGTAGCGGCCCACCAGCCAGTCGAGCAATCCCACGACGATGGTCACCCCAGCGAAGGCGAGAGTGGTCGGGTCGTAACCGGAGACAGCGGCGGCGAGAAGCAGCATCGTCAAAGACAAGGCGGTTATCGCCAGGCTCGCCATCCCCATCAGCACCAGGCCGACCGCGTCAGGACCGCGTCGGCGAATCCCGCGGGTGACAGCGTGGCTCAACTCAGCCTTGATCGACTCCGTGGGCGGATTCATGGGCTGGCCGAGGTCCATTCGACCGGAGAAGGCTTGGGTTGCATCTCCCGTTCCAGTTCATCGGCCCGGGCGGCTAGCTCGGAGAGCGGAACCCCCAGGGCATTACTCAG
>DATHFL010000152.1:0-9186 GCA_035318125.1 Solirubrobacterales bacterium
CCGTGTACGGCATCATGTGGAGGTCCTTCTTCATCGGCGCGAAGCGCGTGACGAGCACGCTCTGCTTCTTCGTGTACTTGCGGATGCCGTCCGCCCCGTGACGGGTGCCGAGGCCGGACTGCTTCCAGCCGCCCATCGGCACGTCGGTGGCGAAGTAGTTGACGAGCACGTCGTTGACGTTGATCGCCCCGCACTCGACCCGGCGCGCCACCTGCTCGGCCCGCTCGCGCTCGCCGAAGACCGAGCCCGAGAGGCCGTAGCGGCTGTCGTTGGCGAGGCGCAGGGCCTCCTCGGCGTCGCGCACCTTCATCACCCCGACGACGGGGCCGAAGGTCTCGTCGCGCATCACCTTCATCGAGTGGTCGACGTCGACCAGGACCGTGGGCTCGAAGTAATCGCCGGGGCCGGCGACCCGCTTGCCGCCGGTCAGCGCCCGGGCGCCGGCGGCGAGGGCGTCGTCGACGTGGTCCTCGACGATCTCGATCTGCCGCGGCGAGGTCATCGCCCCGACCTCCTTGGGGTCGGAGGCGTCGTCGGCCCCCTGGCGCAGCCGCCCGACCTCGGCGGTCAGCTTGGCGACGAACTCCTCGTAGGCCGGCTCCTCGACGTAGATCCGCTCGACCGACATGCAGATCTGACCCGAGTTCATCATCCCGCCCCAGGTCGCGGCGTTGGCGGCGCGGTCGAGGTCGGCGTCGGCGAGGACGATCATCGGGTCCTTGCCGCCGAGCTCGAGGCTGACCGGCGTCAGCGTCTCCGCCGCCCGCGCCATCACCTTGCGGCCGGTGCGGTCCGAGCCGGTGAACTGGACGAAGTCGACCGCGTCGACCAGGGCGCCGCCGGTCTCGCCGATCCCCTGCACGCAGTCGAAGACATCGGGGCCGCCGATCTCGCGCTTCCAGGCCTCGACCACCTCGGCGATCCCCAGCGGGGTGAACTCGGAGGGCTTGATGACGACGGCGCAGCCGGCCATCAGGGCCGGGACCGCGTCGCCGAGCGAGAGGATCAGGGGGAAGTTCCAGGGGCTGATGATGCCGGCGACCGGGTGCGGCCGGTACTGGACCCGCAGCTTCTTCGAGGCCAGCAGCGGGGTGTGGGGACGGACGCTCTCCTCGCCGATGTACTTCGCCGCCCGGGTGCCGTAGAAGTTGATCAGGTCGGCGAGGTAGACCGGCTCGTTCATCGCGTCGGCGCGGACCTTGCCGGTCTCCAGCTGCATCGTGTCCAGCACCCGCTCCTGGTTGTCGAGCAGCCAGTCGCGCAGCTTGCCGAGCCAGTGGTAGCGGGCCTCGATCCCCATCGCCTCCCACTCGGGCTGGTTGGCGCGGACCCGAGCGACCGTCGCCGCCACCGCCTCGGGCGAGTCGACCGGGACGCTGGCGATCACCGCGCCGGTGGCGGGGTTGTGGACCTCGATCGACTCCGCGGGGGCCGAGGCCCCGTTCGACCCGCTGGTGCTCTTCGCCGCCGTTCCGCTCTCCACCGCTGCTCCCTTCGCCCGTTTGGCTGGTCAGCCAAAACTGTAGCGCCGGTTCAGAGCTGGGTGGCAAACATGCCCATCAAGCCGACGAGGAACGTCGCGATCAACCAGAACCCGATTTGGACGGTGCGGACCAACTCGTCGATTCTCGCGTCGGTTTTCGCCACCTGGCTCTTGACCTCGGCGAAGTCGTTGCGAAGCTCGGCGAAGTCCTTGCGGACCGTCGCGAACTCCGCGGCCGTTGCCTCGCGCTGTTGGCGCAGCTCCGTCCGCAGTTCACGGAAGCCCTCGTCCATGTGCTCCTTGAGGTCGTCGAGGCGCTCGTCGGTCCAGGCTTCTCTCACCATGGTCGCTGACATGGTGGCAATAGTAGACAGAAAATTACATACGTGTTGCGCGCGAAATGTAAATTCTTCAGCGCGGGACGAGCCGGTAGACCGGGCCTTCGAGCGAAGCGATGTAGAGCCGGTGGCGGTTGTCTTCGCCGAAGGAGCTGGGGCTGGCGACCCGGAGGCCGAGGACGCGGTCGTCGCCCGCGCGCTTCAGGTGGGGGATGAGGGAGCGCAGGCGGCCCTCGCAGAGGTCGGCGTAGACGTAGCGCCCGCGAAGCCCGCGCAGGCGCGGGTCGCGGACGACGTAGCCGCCGATGATCGAGCAGCTGCCGCCGCCGCGGCTGTGGCTGTAGGCGAAGACCGGTTTGACGGTGCCGCCGGGATCGGGCGTGCCGCCGTTCGCTTCCTCGTACTCGGAGAAGCCCTCGAAGGCGTCCCAGCCGAAGTTCGCCCCGCCGGCGGCGCCGACCGTCGTGTAGTCGAGCTCCTCGAAGCGGGCCTGGCCGACGTCGCCGATCGCGATCCGCGGCTGCCCGGCGCCGGTCAGGTCGAAGGAGAAGCGGAAGGGGTTGCGGAGGCCGTAGCTGTAGATCTCGTCGCGGCCGGCCCTGCCGACGAAGGGGTTGCTGGAGGGGACCGAGTAGGGCCGGCCGCCGGAGGGCCGCGGGTCGATCCGCAGCAGCTTGCCCAGCAGCACGCCCTTGTTCTGGGCGTTGTTGGGCGGGTCGCCGCCGGAGCCGCCGTCGCCGGTCGCGAAGAAGAGGAGGTCGCCGAGGAACTGCAGCTGGCCGCCGTTGTGGTTGGCGTTGACGGGATGGGGGATGCGGATCACCGGGCGGCGCGAGTCGGCGGCGGCGCGGGTGGCGCTGCGGCGGCGGAACTCGTCGACCCGGATCGCGCCTCCGTTGTCCGTGTAATAAACGTAGAAGCGCTTGCTGCGGGCGTAGTCCGGCGGGAAGGCGACGGAGAGCAGGCCGCGCTCGGCACCGTCGTAGCCGACCAGCCGCCGCAGGTCGAGGAAGGGCCGGGCGCGCCCGTTGCGCAGGACCATCACCCGGCCCGGCTGCTCGACCACGAACAACAGCCGCGGGAAGCCCGGCGCGCCGCTGACGTGGACGGGGTGGTCGAAGGAGCCGATCCGCTTCAGGGCGACGCCCTTCTGCGGCCTCGCGGAGAGATCCGGCCGGTCTTCGCGTTGCGGGCCCGCGGGTTGCGAGGGGTCGCTCGCCGAGCCGCAGGCCGGCAGCGCCAGGGCCATGAGCAGCGCCAGCAGCCCCGCCGCCGTGGAGGCCCTACTTGCCCTTCTTGACTTCAACGATTTCGCCGCTGTCGGTGACTTCGGTTTCCGGCAGCTGCGAGGTGATTTCGGTCTCGAAGGAGCCACCCGGGGTTACGCCGTTACCCGTTTTCGCCCTCGCTTCACCGCCGATCCCGGCGTCGACGCTGTAGAGCACCGTGAACTTGCCGGCCCGCACCGCGCTCAGCTTCCAGACGGCGCTAGTCGTCTCACCGGGCTTCAGCGGGCCGAAGGCGAAGGTCTTCTGGCTCGAGGTCGAGGCGCCGCCGGGGTCGGAGGAACCCTGCAGCCGCGGGTAGGTGGCGGCGAGGACCCAGACCGGCCGTTCCGGCTGGGCCAGTTCGGGCTGCGGGTCCCTGACCCCGAAGGGGAGGAACGAGTTGACCCCCTGCTCGCCGGCGATCGTGAAGGTCACGGTCAGGTTCGGCACCGTCCGCTCGCCGCTGTTGCGGATGCCGAGCTTCAGCTGCGAGGTCTGGCCGAGCCGCTGCAGGGTCGGGAACTCGGCTTCGGTGACCTTGACCTCGAAGTTGCCGGTCGGTTCGCCGGCGTCGCTCGAGGACGAGCCGCCGCAGGCGCCGAGCAGCGCCGCCGCCGCCAGCGCGGCGAACCCGGTCGCGATGGCCTGGAGGCGGGCGTGCCGGGAATGTCGTCCGGTCCCCCGCAAAGCGGCCCGAACATAGCACGGGGTTTGGCCGCTTCCGCAGGCATTTCCCGGCCCCCGAGAGCGTTAGCCGGATCTCAACACTGGACCGGCGGTCGAGGGTGGTCCATCCCCTAGACTGCCCACCGAGTAGGGCGCTGCGCGCGTGCGGCGCCGCTCACGGAGGAGCAGATGGTCGGATCCGCGGTCAACAGGGCTTTCTTGCCCGCCAAGTCGCTGTTCGAACAGGTGGGGGAGATGATGATCCTCACCGCGCGCACCATCGTCTCCGCCGTCAAACCGCCCTATCCCTACGGCGAGGAGTTCATCGGCCAGTTCCTCTTCGCCCTCCAGCTCTGCTGGTTCCCGCTGCTGGTCTCGACCGTGGCCTTCGGCTTCGGCGCCCCGGGCCTGCAGGCGGCCAACTTCCTCTCGTTGTTCGGCGCCCTCGACCGGCTCGGCGGCTTCTTCGTCCTCGCCTCGATCCGCGAGTTCGCGCCGTTCGTGACCGCGGTCGTCGTCGCCGGCGTCGCCGGCACCGCGATCACCGCCGACCTCGGGGCGCGGAAAATCCGCGAGGAGCTCGACGCCCTGCAGGTGCTCGGGGTCGACCCGATCAAGAACCTGGTGGTCCCGCGCTTCCTCTCGCTGATGCTGATCACCGGCCTGCTCGACATCTACGCGCTGGTCTTCGGGATCAGCGGCGGCATCCTCACCGAGATGCTCTACCACCAGCCGCTCGGCGGCTTCTTCGCCACCCTCTTCTCCAACGCCTCGATCACCGATCTCTGGGGCTCGGTGGTCAAGTGCACGCTGTTCGGCGCCCTGATCGCCGTCGTCTGCTCCTACAAAGGGATGACCGCGTCCGGCGGCGCCGCCGGCGTCGGCCGCGCCGTCAACGAGGCCGTCGTCATCTCCTTCATGGGCGTCTTCGCCTTCAACTACGTCTTCACCCAGACCCTGCTGGCCACCAACCCGGAGCTGCAGACGATCCGATGAGCGCCTGGCTCGAAGTCCCGCGCGGCTGGCTCGACTCGCTCGGCGAGATCGCCCGCTTCGGCGCCCGCATCGCCGGCCTCGTCTACTCCGGGCGCGTTCTGCGCTTCTTCGGCGAGAGCCTGCGCCAGGCCGGCATCCTCGTCCTCGGCTCGGCGCTGATCATCTGGGGCCTCGTCTTCACCCTCGGCCTCCAGTGCGGGATCGAGGGCGCCTACCTGCTGCGCGCCCAGGGCGCGCCGGCCTACGCCGGCGTCTTCTCCGCCTGGTGCGACCTGCGCGAGATCATGCCCTACGCCTTCGGCTACATGCTCGCGGCCAAGGTCGGGACCGGGATCGTCGCCGAGCTCGGGGCGATGCGGATCTCCGACGAGATCGACGCGCTCGAGGTGATGGGCGTGCCGCCGGTCACCTTCCTCTGCGCCACCCGCCTGCTCGCCGCCTGGATCGCCTTCCCCTTCATGTACCTGGTCGGGATCGGGATCATGTACCTGGCCAGCTACCTGGCCGTCGTCGAGCAGATCGGCGACGTCTCCTCGGGCGGCTACCTGCTGATCTTCTGGATGTTCCAGAACCCCCCCGACCTGATCTTCAGCTTGATCAAGGGGATGTTCATGGCGACCGCGATCGTGCTGGTCGGGTGCTACTACGGCTACACCGCTTCCGGGGGACCGGTCGGCGTCGGCACCGCGACCGCCAAATCGATGGTCCTCAACATCGTCTTAGTCCACATCATCGGGATGCTGGGGACCCTTGTCTTCTGGGGAGCCAACCCACGTGCGCCAATAGGAGGCTGACTTTGTCGCCCGACGAGATCCGCAACGAAGAGCAAACGATCGAAGACGACATCCGCAGGGAAGAGCGCTTGACGGAGCCGACGGCGACCGGCGAGGGCCCCTACGTGAGCGAGGACGGGGCGGTGATGGGGCGCGACTTCGTCATCCCCGGCGTCAACCCGCGCGACCACGACCCCTACAAATTCCACACCGGGGTGAAGCGCGACCACGGCGGCGAGGACGCGATCGAGATCATCGACCTGGTCAAGCAGTTCGGCCGCGCCCGCATCCTCAACGGCCTCAACCTCGGCCTGCCCGAGGACCAGGTCTCGATGGTGCTCGGCCCCTCGGGAACCGGCAAGAGCGTGCTGATCAAGCACATCGTCGGCCTCCTCTACCCGGACTCCGGCGACGTCCTCGTGCACGGCGAGTCGATCCCGAACATGACCGACGACGAACTCTTCGAGGTGCGGAAAAAGTTCGGCCTGCTGTTCCAGGACGGGGCGCTGTTCGGCTCGATGAACGTCTACGACAACGTCGCCTTCCCGCTGCGGCAGCACACCGACAAAGGCGAGGACGAGATCGGCGAGATCGTCAGTCGTCGCCTCCGCGAGGTCGGCCTCACCGAGGCGACCTACAAGATGCCGAACGAGCTCTCCGGCGGGATGCGCAAGCGCGCCGGCTTCGCCCGGGCGCTGGTCCTGGAACCGGCGATCGTGATGTTCGACGAGCCCGACTCGGGCCTCGACCCGGTGCGCACGGCGCTGCTCTGCGAGCTGATCCGCGAGGTCCACGCCGAGAACGGCGGCTGCTACCTGGTGATCAGCCACGACCTCGGCACCGCCCGCCGCATCGCCGACTTCATCGCCGTCCTCTGGAGCGGCAAGATCGTCGAGTCGGGCCCCAAAGAGGAGCTGTTCGACTCGAGCAACCCGTTCGTCAGCCAGTTCCTCAACGCTGACGTCAGCGGGCCGCTCTCGATGGACTGAGCTTGCGCGTCGCAGCCTGGTTCGGGCGCGTCGCGGCGTGGGCTGCCCGGCACGCGCGGCCGCTCCTCGCCGTCACCCTCGCCGTTGCCGTCCTCGCCGGCCTCGGCGCGACCCAGATCCCGACCGACGCCGGGGTGGACACCCTCGCCGATGCCGACTCGGCGACGTATGAGGCGACCCAGCAGGTCCGCGAGGAGTTCGGCGAAGAACCGATCGTCGTCCTCGTCAAGGGCGAACTGCCGCAGCTGCTGCTGACGCCGAACGTCTTCAGGCTGCTGCGCCTCGAGGGTTGCCTCTCGGGGAAGGTGCCGAAGGGGGCGAAACCGCTGCCGGGGCCGTGCACCGAACTCGCCGAGATGCACGCGGTCGAGTTCCTGACCGGGCCGGCGACCTTTCTCAACGAGTCGGTCGTGCAGATCGAAAACCAGCTGCGGCGGCTGGCCGAACACGTGCCGGCGGAACGGTTCCGCGAATACCTGCTGGCGGTGGCGACCAAGTACGGGATCACCAGCGCTCCCGCTATCGACAACGAAGAATTCGTCGCCACCGTCGTCTTCGACCTCGCCCGCCCGCGCGGCACCCCGAAGGCGCGGCTCGCCTACCTCTTCCCCAATGCCCGCTCGGCCCAGATCGTGATCCGGCTGAAGCCGGACCTGAGTGAGGCCGAGCGGCGGCGGGTGATCGGGCTGATCGAAGCCGCGGTCGAGGACACGACGGCGCGCAGGGCCTGCAAGGAGGGCAGCGGGCCGGCGCCCTGCTTCGAGCTCGAAGGTGGCCGCTACGTCGTCTCCGGCGCCCCAGTCGTGATCGACGGCGTCGCCAGCGCCCTCGAGGACGCCCTCCTCGTCCTCTTCGCCGTCGCCCTCGTGGTCATGGCCCTCGTCCTCTTCCTCGTCTTCCGCTCGCGCTGGCCGCTGCTGCCGCTGGCGATCGCGCTGATGGCGGCCGGGATCACCTTCGGTCTGCTGGCGCTCGTCGGCGGCTCGCTGACCATGGCCTCGATCGCCGCCCTGCCGATCCTGATCGGGCTCGGGGTCGACTACGCGATCCAGTTCCAGGCGCGCTTCGACGAGACCGAGGCGCAAGGCGCTTTTGTCAACCAGGAGTTGGCAAAGGCGACTGCAGACGCCGGTGGGCCGACCATCGCCACGGCCTGCCTGGCGACTGGTGCAGGGTTCCTAGCGCTGCAGCTGTCGCCGGTGCCGATGGTGCGCGGGTTTGGCTGGGTGTTGATCGTTGGTATCGCGATTGCGTTTGGGTTGGCGCTGACCGTCGGGCTTGGGACGCTGGCGCTCCGGCGGGCGGGTCCTGTCGCCGCAGGGGACCCACCATCCCCGAGGACACCTCGGGGATGGTCCCCCCTACGACGCCACCCGCCCGTGGAGCGCGTTCTGTCCCTGGCTCGGGCCGAGCCGGCGATGGTCCTGAGCATCGCGGTGGCACTGGCCGTTTGCGGGTGGATCGCTGGCACCAGGGTCGAGACCGTTTCTGACATCCGGGAGCTGGCGCCGCAGAACATCGAGGCGGTCGAAGGCCTGAACGAATTGCAGGAGACGACCGGTGTGTCCGGGGAGTTGGACGTGCGCATTGAGGCCCCTGACCTCACGGACCCGGCGACGATCGAGTGGATGGCTGGGTTCAAGACGCGGGTGCTGGAGGCGAACGGGTTCAGCGGGGAAAACCCGAGCTGTCTGACCGGGGAGATCTGCCCGGGGCCGGCGCTGTCGGACTTCCTCGTCCGGGGCGAAGAAAGGCCGACGAAGGAGCGGATCGAAGCGACGTTGCGGGCGTTGTCGCCTTACGCGCTGCGGCAGGTGGCGCCGGTCGATCCGGAGACCGGGAAGGTTGGGAACGTGGCGCTGATCTCCTTTGGGATCAGGGCGCAGTCGCTGGAGAGCCAGCAGGAGCTGGTCGACAGGGTGCGAGGCGAGATCGGGGAACCGCCCGAGGGCGTGGAGGTGGAGCTTGCTGGGCTCTCGGTGATCGCGGCGGAATCAGCGGGTGACCTTGCGAGCAGCAGGTATTGGCTCACGTTGGCAGGGCTTGTTGCTGTGGGGCTTGCGCTTCTTTTGATCTACCGCTCGTGGCGCCGCGCGCTGGTGCCCCTGGTGCCGACGGTGCTGGCGACGGGCTGGGCCTCGCTGCTGCTCTGGATCACCGGCATCCCGCTCAACCCGATGTCGGCGGCGCTGGGGGCGCTGACGATCGCGATCGCGACCGAGTTCGGGGTGCTGCTGGTCGGTCGCTTCCATGAGGAGCGGGGCGGGGGCGCGGGGGTCGAGGAGGCGCTGGGGCGCGCCTACGCGCGCACCGGGGCGGCGGTGCTCGCGTCCGGCGCGACCGCGATCGCCGGCTTCGCCGTCCTCGTCGCCAGCGACGTGCGGATGCTGCGCGACTTCGGCCTCGTCACCGTCGTCGACCTGACCGCGGCGCTGGCCGGCGTGCTCCTCGTCCTCCCGGCGACCCTGCGCTGGCTGGAGCGGCGATGAGGGACCGCTACTCGATCCTCGTCGGGCTGCTCTTCCTCGCCGTGATCGTCGTCGCCACGGTCAACACGATCGAGGGGGGTGGGGGAGGCGAGACGCTGGGGCTCGACCGGCTGCCGGCCCGCTGGCCGCTGCCCGAGTTCGCCGTGCCGGCGGCCGCGGGCGAGCTCGAAGGCGACGCCAACGT